>NZ_SPQM01000329.1 GCF_004570345.1 Blastococcus sp. CT_GayMR20
GGCACCACCGACGGGGGAGCGGCCGCCGCACACGCCCGGGCGGACGCCGTCCCACGGTCCGGACGCGGTCGCGGCCGGCGGTCCGGGGCGGAGTCGCCGGCGGGGGATCCGGGCTGACCTGGGCGGATCCGCCCCCGGAGGCCACTCGGAGGAGTGATCGGGGCAGGTTCCCGGCGGGTCGCCGCACGGTCGCCTTTCGCGTGTTGCCAAGGCCTCGTATCGTGGGTATCACCGTCGGCGGGAGCCTCCGACGGCCTTGGCTCCGCCCACCTGGAGGACGACGTGCCGCTCTCAGAACACGAGCAGCGTCTGCTGGAGCAGATCGAGCGCGCCCTCGTGGACGACGACCCCAAGTTCGCCTCGTCCGTCCGCACCGGTGACCGCCGGCTGAAGGCGCGCCGCAAGATGCAACTCGGTGCCGTCCTCGTCCTCGTGGGTCTGGCAGTACTGGTCGGCGGCGCCGTGGCCCGGTCGGTGCCGCTGGGCGTCTTCGGCTTCCTCGTCGCCTTCGGTGGCGTCACCCTCGGCGTCCTCAACTACAAGGCAGCCACCGGCGCCGTCGAGGCCGGGTCCACCCCGGCCGGCGGTCGCGGGCCGGCCGCTCCCGGCCGTGCCGGTCGCGGCGGGCGCGTCGGCCGGCAGCCGCTGAAGAACCGCCTCGAGGAGCGCTTCCGCCGCCGCTACGACCAGTAGCCCCACCGGCCTCCGACAGCCGTCGTCCCGCGGGACGGCGGCTGTCGTGCGTCAGACCCCGGGGGTGCCCGTCCGCCGGTGCAGGACGCCGAGCGTGGCCCCCCGCGCCCGCCGCACCCAGCCCGCCACAGCGGACCG
>NZ_SPQM01000040.1 GCF_004570345.1 Blastococcus sp. CT_GayMR20
GGTGCGCCTCGTCGGCCGGGGTGAGCACCTCGGACTCGTCGATGTAGTCCACGCCCAGGCTCTGCAGGACCTGCGCCTCGACGAAGTGCCCGATCCGGGCCTTGGCCATCACCGGGATCGAGACCGCGCCGATGATCCCCTCGATCATGTCGGGGTCGCTCATCCGCGCGATGCCGCCCTGCGCGCGGATGTCGGCGGGCACCCGCTCCAGCGCCATCACGGCGACCGCGCCGGCGTCCTCGGCGATCTTCGCCTGCTCCGGGGTGACGACGTCCATGATCACCCCGCCCTTGAGCTGCTCGGCCATGCCGCGCTTGACGCGGTCGGTACCGACGGCGGAGTGACTGGTCTTCCCGTCCGATGCCATGTCAGTCCACCTTCGTCTCGTCGACAGCGGGAACAACGCGACCGGACGCCGCCGCGAACCTGCGCAGGACGTTCCTGGTGACAGCGACGACCCCCGGGTCGGCCTCCTTGCCGACCAGCGCACCCGTCCAGGCGATCGAGCCGACCGAGAAGACGGCACCGCCACCGGGAACCGGCGTGTAGGTCACGTCGGCGCGAACCTCCGGATCCGTCGTCCCACCGCCCAGACCTGGCAGGTTCATGCCCAGCTCCTCGATCGCCCGCTGGTACTCGTCGCTGTGCCCGAAGGAGCTGGCCAGCACCACCGTCCCGGGCGGCGTGCCCAGAGTGGTGTCGGCGCGGTCGATCTCATCACCCGCTGCACCGCCACGGACGAGACCCACCGAACCGAAGACGTCGCCCTCGACGCCGTCGAAGATCCAGCTCACGTCGTCGGCGTAGCTCGCGGCCGAACGCCGATAGGGGGACGAGCGGTCCCAGCCCTGGGCGCAGAAGCCCACCCCGACGAGAGCCTGCGGGGCGCGCCCGCGATGCCGCCACAGACCGGCCGGCTCTCCCGAGCTCAGCAGAGTCACCTCACCGGGCTCGGAGTCCCAGCCACGCACCCCGGCATTCCCGCGCCGGATCTCCGTGATCAGCGGACTCTCGCTGAGAACACCGGTTGCCTGGTAGAAGCCGTTACCGCCGAGGTACATCAGGTTCCCGCCGGAGTCACGGTAAGCCTGCAGTCCCGCGTTCATCTCGGCGGAGGTGTACTCCGGGTGCGCACCGGTGACCACGACGGCGTAACGGGACAGGAGGGCGTGACCCTGCTGGTGCACCTCGAGGTCGGTGACGACGTCGAACGTGCAGCCCTCGCCACGCAGCCAGCGCAGGAGGTACATGTCGCCGGAATAGCCCCGGCCCGATTCGGTCAGCCACATCTCGTAGTCGGCGCGCATGGTGAGAATGGCCCGCGCAGCGGAACTGAAGAAGACACCAGTGCCATCCGAGTGGCGGTCGTACTGCGAAAGGCCGTACTCGGGCCTCCCGACCCGCACGGCGTCCCGCGGGTCGAGACGGATGTCAGCTCGGAGCCCCGAGACGTCACCCTCGAACATGTGCTCGTTGGCGTAGGCGAGGTAGGTGAACACCGGCAGCACGACGAGGATCGGTGCAGGTGCGGACTCCGGTGCCGGAACCAGCGTCACCGGGACGACGTCGGTGTGGTCCTCCGCGCGCAGGACGATGCCGTACAACGCCGAGGGCAGGTCGTGAGGCAGGCTCGCCTCCAGCAGCGCCGACCAGCCGACGTCGCTGAGGGCGTCGTCGTGGAAGTGCACCGCGGCGTACTGCTCGGGTGCGTGCACGAAGCTCGTGACGCTGCCCGACCAACCGACTCCGGTCACGCCCCGCGCGGGCAGATTGACCAGCAGCCCGTCGGGCGAGCCCGCGACGCCACGCACGGTCATGTCGTTGCCCGGGCGTGCGGGAGCGAAGTCCCAGGCTCCGAGGACGCGCGCGACATCGGAGACCGCCACCGTCGTGTCGCCGGATGCGGCCCTGGCCAGTTCCGAGGAGCTCAGCCGGCCGGCGACGAGGAACGGCGCCTCGAGCTTGCCGTTGAAGAGGTCCCGCGCGGAGCCGTGCACGGCGCCGTCCGTCCGGTCGACGCGCGCCACCTTCCCACCCGCCAGGCTGACCCGCGCGCCGTCCAGGTGGGGTAGCGAGACCGCCTCGCCGTGTCCCGTGCACGTCACGGGGTTCGGCCCGACCGCGGACACACGCACCGTGAGGCTGCCCTGCGTGACCTCGACCGTGGCGAAGTACCACGTCCGGGACCGGAGCGCTGCCCCCGCCCGGACCTGCGTGGAGACCGCCTGTGGACCGTCCACGGCAGCGACCACGTCGCCGCCCTCGACAGCCAGGACGAGTCCGCGGCCGTCGGCCCCGTCGACGGCCAGCAGCGTCTGCCGGCCAGCCAGATCGGGCGCCGTGGGCCAGAACCAGATGCCGCAGGTGAAGTCGTGGGCGGACCGCGAGAAGGCCTGATCGACCACCGCGAAGCTGCCCACGGAGTGCTCCTGCGGCAGGGCCTCGAAAGTTCCGGCACCGCTCCACGGGACGCTGATCACGTCGTCTCCGGTCAGCTCGACCAGCTGAACGTCCACGGCCGTCGGGCGGTCGACGTTGACGTGCACCCGCACGCGGTCGCCCGGCGCGTAGGACAGGCGGTCGGTGTATCCGTAGACGGCGTTCGTAGCAGGCACCCTTGCTTGTCTCCTCTGCGTTCTCGATGGTCGCCGTGGGCGCCCGACCGGCCCGGCCGGGCGCCCACGTATCACTCCGGAGTTGCCGCGCTCCGGACCTTCCCCGCCTGGGCGCCGGCCAGCTTCTCGGCGAACGCCGCCAGGACGAGCACCGTGCCCTGGGCCGCGACCGACCACGACGGCGGCACGTTGAGGATCGTGAGTCCGTTCTGGAGCAGTGCCAGGAACAGCACCCCGAGGACGACTCCCCGCATCGTGCCGCGGCCACCGGTGAAGGCGACGCCGCCCAGCAGCGCCGCGGTGAGCACCGCCATTTCCAGGCCGAGACCGGCTGTGGCGGCCGGGGTACTGCCCACGCGGGCGGCGAGCATGACGCCGCCCAGTCCGGCGGCGGCCCCGGTCATGACGAACAGCCAGATCCCGATCCGGGTGATGTTCACACCGGAGACCCGCGCCGCCTCGGGGTTACCGCCCGTGGCGAGGATGTGCTTCCCGGTAGCCGTCCAGTTGAGGATGACGACGCCGACGGTCACGACGACGACAGCGATGATGACCAGGATCGGCACCCCGAGCACGCCGGCGGTGCCGAAGTCGAGGAAGGACTCGGGGAACCCGTACAGCGCGTCCGGCGCCACGATCTGCGACAGGCCGCGGACCGCCGACAGCGTGCCCAGGGTGACGATGATCGGCGACAGCCCGCGGATGACGACCAGCCACGAGTGGACGAGACCCACGACCAGACCGGTCAGCACTCCGACGAGCGCCGCCAGCGGCCAGGCGACGCCCTGCAGCATGGTCCAACCGCTGACCACGGCCGAGAGACCCACGGTGGAGCCGACGGACAGGTCCACGTAACCGGCCATGAGCAGTAGCGCGAAGGGCGTCACGATCACCAGCGTCAGGGCGCTCTGCAGCAGGACGGTGCGGAAGTTGCCCACGGTGAAGAACACGTCGGAGCTCAGCGAGAAGAAGAGGACCAGGACGGCGAACGCGATGAGCAGCGCATTCGTAGCCATGCCCCTTCTGAGATCGGGGGCCTTGATCGCGACCCGTGCTGTCAGTTCAGCCACCTGCTGGCTCCTTCGTGCGTTCCGCGGCATGGGCCGCTGCGATCAGTTGATCGGCACGTGCGTCCGAGACGCTCGTGCGCAGGGTCACGGTGCCCCGGCTGAGGACGACGACGTCCGTACCGAGCTGCAGCACCTCGTCCGGGTCGGACGAACGGAAGACGACGGCGATCTCGCGCTCGGCGAGAGCCTGCCGGATTCGTTTCCAGATCTCGGCCCTGGCTGCGATGTCCACACCTTGGGTGGGCTCGTCCAGCAGCAGGACCTTGATACCGGGTCGGGCGAGGAGCCATCGGCCGATGAGGATCTTCTGCTGGTTCCCGCCGGAGAAGAACCGCGCCGGCAACGTCGGGAGGCGCGGGCTCAGCACCATCTCGTCCGCCAGCTCGGCGAACGCGCGACCCTCCTGTGCACGCTTGCGCATCCACGGTGCCGACCCGAGGGCACGGCGCGCGACCATCACGTTGTCGGACGCCGGGAGATCCGGCAGCAGGGCCTGCTTGCGTTCGCCCGGGACGAAGGCGACCCCGCGCCTGATGGCCTGGACCGGCGTCGACGGGTGGTAGTCCTGGCCGTCGACGCGCACCTCGCCGCCACTGCGCGCGATGACCCCGCTGAGCGCCCGGAGGACGTCGGACGCCCCCGAGTCCATGTTCCCGTACAGGGCGACGCACGAGCCGGCCGCGACGTCGAGGTCGAGTCCCCCCACGACACCGACCGACAGCCCGCGCGTCTCCAGGAGCAGCCGCGTGGGGTCGGACCTTCGCACCTCTGGCACCGCGGCCGACGGAGTGGCGGCGAGCGGCGAGATCGCAGCGATGACGTCCTCCCGCCGGAGGGACGCGCGTGGCCCTTCGAGGGCGACTCCGCCGTCGCGGAGCACCGTGATGCTGTCGGCGATCGCGAAGACCTCGTCGAGGCGATGCGACACGTAGACGACCCCGACACCACGGACGTCGGCGAGACGACGGACCTCGTCCAGGAGAACCGCCGCCTCCCGCTCGCCGAGCGCCGCGGTGGGCTCGTCGAGCACGAGGACATGCGGCCTGCGGTGCAACGCCTTGGCAATCTCGACCAGCTGCTTCTCGCTGACGCTGAGGTCACCGACGTGCACACGGGGGTCGATGCGGACATCGAAGCCGTCGAGAAGCTGCCTGGCCGCCCGGAGCTCATCGCGCTTCCGCAGCCGCCCGCGGGTGGTCAGCTCCGAGCCGAGGAAGATGTTGTCCGCGACCGACATGCCGTCGTGGACGCTGAAGTGCTGGTAGATCACGGACAACCCGGCGTTCAGCGAATCGCGCGGAGAGCGAATCGCCTGGATGACGCCGTTGAGTGCGATCGTGCCCCCATCGGGGATGTTCGCACCGCTGAGACAGCTGATCAGGGTCGACTTCCCGGCTCCGTTGGCCCCGAGGAGGGCACGGACCTCACCGGCACGGACCGTGAGATCGACACCGGCCAGCACCGGACGTCCGTCGAAGCTCTTGACGAGCCCGCGGACGTCCAGTGCCGGCGCAGCCGATGGGCCTAGTTCCATTCGTCCAGGAGCTCGGCGACGAGGGCCTGGTCCTCGAACGAGGCAAGCACGGGTGTCTGCTCGATCACCACGTCGGACTCGCCGTTCAAGACACGGTCGGCGATGTTGGCGATGTCCTGGCCGAGCGTCTGCACGCGCAGGGCCGCCGTCGCCTTGTAGTGACCGTCCGTCTGGAGCTCCTCGAGTGCCCGGACGTTCCCGTCCTGGCCCGCGATGTAGCTCTCTGCGGCGGGGATGCCGGCGTTCTGGAACGCCTTGAGCGCACCGAGTGCACTGTCGTCGTTCATGGAGATGACGACGCGCAGGTCAGGATGAGCCTGGAGGACATCCTCGGTGACGCGCAGCCCCGTGGCCTCATCGAGGGCATCCTGCTCGGCCACGACGCTCCCGTTGGGGGCGGCCTCGATGGCTTCCCCAGGCAGCTCCCAGCGCGGCGCCACGGACGTCAGCGCGCTCGCGGTCAGCAGGAGAGCCTTGACCGGCCTGCCGCCCTGGGTGGAGATCCACTGCGTCACGGACTCGGCGATGACCTCACCGGAGGCCTCGTGGGAGAAGAGCACCGCGCCGTCCGCGTCGGGCATCTGCGCGCTGTACGTGATCCACTTGATACCCGCGTCCTGCGCGCGCTTCTGCAGGCCGGCCACGGTGGACGGGTCGAAGGGGAACACGACGATCGCGTCGACCCCCTGCGTGATCCAGTTCTCGATGTCCTTGACCTGGACGGCCGTGTCACCGCGGGGGTCGTCCGACAGGAAGCGGTAGCCGAGCTCCTCGGCGCGCGCCTTGGCAGCGGCCGTGACGGCCACGGCGATCGGGGCTTCCGACGCCGCGTGGCTGAACGCGATCGTCTTCTGCTCACCGCCCCCGGAGGCCTCCGCTCCGCCGCAGGCGGCGAGCGCTGTCGAGACGAGGAGAGCGGCGACCAGAGTCACCGCTCTCGTGAAGTATCGAGGGACATGCATGGGTAGCTCCCTTCAGAGCAAACGTTTGTGCAGACAGTAGGGAGGGGCCGGGAAGTCGTCAAGGAATACGCAAAGGTCGTTGGCGATCAGTGATCGGAGACCGAACCGGTTCGGTGGCCCAGGCGGCTCGGGGACCGACGGCCGACCACACAGGAGCACCTCCAGCGGATGCTCCCGGTGGCGCCCGGCGCGTGCTCGGTCAGCGTCGCGCGGGTAGGGGCTGACGACGGGGCGGACCCTGCGCACGCCGTCCTGGGTGGCCGACCGCGCAGTCCTGAGCACCAGGCGCGCTCAGTGGGGGCGGATGGTCCCGACGACGTGCTCGGTCGCGCTCTTCTCGTTGCGGACGGCGAAGTCCCAGCCACCGCCCGCCTGCGCCGTCGACAACGTCACCGTGCTGGGGAGCAACAGCGGCTTGCGGAAGCTGACGTCGACGTCGATCGCGTCGGGCAGCCGCCCGGACAGCGCTCCCAGCACGCGGGCCTTCACCCACATGCCGTGCGCGATCGCCCGCTTGAAGCCGAACGCCTTCGCTGTGAGACCCGACAGGTGGATCGGGTTCACGTCGCCGGAGACCTTGGCGTACCGCCGTCCGGCGTCGTCCGGGACCCGCCAGGTGGCCGAGACCCGCTCGAGGTCGCCGACCGCCACCTCGATGTGGGCCTCCGGCGCACCCTCGGGCGCCGTCGCCCCCCGCGACAGGTACGTCGACCGCGAGCGCCACACCTCCTGGCCGCCGGCGGAGACCGTCGCGCACAGGTCCACGGCGGCGCCGCTGCGGTGAGTGGCGAAGTTCTCCGCCCACACCTCCAGGTCCAGCAGCGCGTCGGAGCCGATCGGGCCCAGCACCTCGATCCGGTTGCGCACGTGGACCAGGCCGGGCAGTGCCAGCGGGAACGCGCGGTCGCTCATCAGCGCCATCTGCAGCGGGAAGGTGAGCATGTGCGGGTACGTCGCCGGCAGGACGTCGTTCAGCGGCAGCCGGCACACCCGCGTGTAGGCGGCCAGGTGCGCCGGGTCGACGGTGACGCCCTTCCGGGCCAGGTGCTCGTCCGGCAGGTCGCCGCCCCGGCCCCACGCCGTGACGGCGGCCTTCGCGTAGAGCTGCCCCAGGTTCGGGGCGGACTCCAGAACCCGCGTCGCCATCAGGCGCCCAGGAGCGACTGGCCGCAGACCCGCACGGTCTGGCCGTTGACCCCCGCGCTCCCCGGCTGCGACAACCACGCGATCGTCTCCGCGACGTCGACCGGCAGCCCGCCCTGCTGCAGCGAGTTCAGCCGGGAACCGACCTCGCGGGTGCCCAGCGGCATCTTCGCCGTCATCTCGGTGACGATGAAACCCGGCGCGACCGCGTTGATGGTCGCCTTCCGCTCGGCGAACGCCGGCGCCCAGGCCCGCACCATGCCGATGACGCCGGCCTTGGACGCCGCGTAGTTGGTCTGCCCGCGGTTGCCGGCGATGCCCGACTGGGAGCTGACGCACACCACGCGGGCGTGCTGGTTGAGCACGCCCTCGGCGTCCAGCAGCGCCTGGGTGATGTCCAGCTGCGCCTGCAGGTTCACCGCCATCACCGAGTTCCACCGGGCGGCGTCCATGTTGACCAGCAGCTTGTCCCGGGTGATCCCGGCGTTGTGGACGACGATGTCGACCCCGCCGTGCCGCTCGCGCAGGTGCTCGACCAGCCTTTGGGGGGCGTCGTCCGCGGTGATGTCGAGCTGGAGCGCCGTCCCGCCGATCTCGTTGGCGACGGCGGCCAGCGAGTCGCCGGCCGCCGGGATGTCCACGGCGACGACGTGGGCGCCGTCCCGGGCCATGACCTTCGCGATCGCTGCGCCGATGCCGCGGGCGGCACCGGTGACGACGGCGACCTTGCCGGCCAGCGGCTGGTCGCCGTCCTCGCTGCCGGGCTGGTCGGCAGCCGACAGTGTGACCACCTGGCCGTCGACGTAGGCCGAGCGGCCGGAGAGGAAGAAGCGCACCGGCGACGCGATCGCGTCCTCGGCGCCCTCGGGCACGAAGACGAGGTTCGCCGTCGAGCCGTTCAGCAGCTCCTTGCCGATGGAGCGGACCAGTCCGTCCAGCGCCTGGCGGGCGGCCGCCTGGGCCGGGGAGTCGGCGTCCGACGGCGGGTCGGCGAGGATCAGCACCCGTCCGGTGGCGCGCAGCCGCTTCACCGCGGGGGCCAGGAAGTCGTGCGCGCCGGCCAGGTCGGCCGGCGTCCGGAGACCGGTCGCGTCGAGGATCACCGCGGCCGGCTTCTCGCCGTCCGTGGCGCCGTCGGCGGTGACCGGCGACTGCACGTGGATGCCCTCGGTGCGCAGGAGCTGGGTCAGCGCGTCGCGCAGCCGGCCCTCCCCCGCCGAGCCGATGACCGCCGGTCCCGGCAGCAGCGGCTGACCGGGCTCGTGGCGGCGCAGCACCGCGGGGCGGGGCAGGCCGAGCTGCTTGGTGATGGTGGTGCCGAAGCCGGAGTTCGCGAAGTCGCGGTACCAGTCGCTCACGTGTGCGGGTTCCTTCCGAGGGGGGTCAGGACTCGAGGATGGCGACGACGCCCTGGCCGCCGGCGGCGCAGATCGAGATCAGGCCGCGCTTGCCCGGGCCCGCCTCGTGCAACTGCTTGGCCAGCTGGGCCACGATCCGGCCGCCGGTCGCGGCGAACGGGTGCCCGGCCGCCAGGGACGAGCCGTTGACGTTGAGCTTCGACCGGTCGATCGAGCCCAGCGGCGCGTCCAGGCCGAGCTTGCCCTTGCAGAACGCCGGGTCCTCCCACGCCTTCAGGGTCGAGAGCACGGTCGACGCGAACGCCTCGTGGATCTCGTAGAAGTCGAAATCCTGCAGCGACAGGCCGTTGCGGGCCAGCATCACCGGCATCGCGTAGACGGGGGCCATCAGCAGCCCCTCGCCGCCGTGCACGTAGTCGACGGCGGCGGTCTGCGCGTCGACCAGGTGGGCGAGCACCGGCAGGCCGTTCTCGGCGGCCCACTCGTCGGAGGCCAGCAGCACCGTCGAGGCGCCGTCGGTCAGCGGCGTGGAGTTGGCGGCCGTCATCGTGGCGCCCTCCCCCTTGCCGAAAACAGGAGCCAGCTTCGCAAGTCGTTCGATCGAGGAGTCCGGCCGCAGGTTGTTGTCCCGGGTGAGGCCGAGGAACGGCGTCACCAGGTCGTCGAAGAATCCGCGGTCGTAGGCGGCGGCCATGTTGTGGTGCGAGCGGACGGCGAGCTCGTCCTGCTCCTCCCGGCCGATCTCCCACTCCTTGGCGGTGATGGCGGCGTGGTCGCCCATCGCCAGGCCGGTGCGGGGCTCGGCATTGCGCGGGATCTCCGGCACCAGCTGGCCGGGCCGGATCTTCGTCAGCGCCTTGAGCCGGTCCGGCAGCGTCTTGGCGTTGTTCAGGCTGATCAGGACGCGGCGCAGGTCGTCGCCGACGGCGAGCGGCGCGTCCGACGTCGTGTCGACCCCGCCGGCGATGCCGGACTCGATCTGCCCCAGCGCGATCTTGTTCGCCACCAGGATCGCGGCCTCGAGGCCGGTGCCGCAGGCCTGCTGGACGTCGTAGGCCGGTGTCGTGGCCGACAGCTTGGAGCCGAGCACCGATTCGCGGGTCAGGTTGAAGTCGCGGGAGTGCTTCAGGACGGCGCCGGCGACGACCTCACCCAGCTGCGCGCCCCGGAGCCCGAAGCGCGCGACCAGCCCGTCGAGGGTCGCGGTCAGCATGTCCTGGTTGGACGCCTGGGCGTACGCGGAGTTGGAGCGGGCGAACGGGATCCGGTTCCCGCCGACGATCGCGGCCTTGCGAGCCATCGGAACCTCCAGGGTCGGTGGATTGGCCGGTACTCACAGTACGCGGTACTGTCGTTCACATGAAAGCCGAGGCGGTGAGACGCTCGTCGCACAAGATCGCGCAGGTGCGCGACCGCCGCGACTCGAGATGGGACGACCACCGTCGCGCGCGCCGGGAACAACTCGTCCAGGCGACACTCGCCGCCGTCAGCAGGCACGGCGCCGGCGTCGGCATGGAGGAGATCGCCGCCGAGGCCGGCACCAGCAAGACCGTGGTCTACCGCCACTTCGCCGACCGGAGCGAGCTGCACGTCGCCGTCTGCGGCCGGGTGGCCGAGCAGCTGCTGGCCAAGCTCCGCGAGGCGATGGAGAGCAGTGACGAGCCGCGGGAGATGGTGGCGGCCGCGATCACCACCTACCTGGCGTTCCTCGAGGCCGATCCCGAGCTCTACCGGTTCGTCGTCCAGCAGTCACCGGACCGGCCCGCCGCCGACCCGATCGACAACCTCTCGCACCTCGTCGGCGAGCAGGTGGCCGCCCTGATGACCGAGGCGCTCGAGCGCGCGGGCCAGGAGACGGCCGCCGCCGGGCCGTGGGGCCACGGCCTCGTCGGGCTCGTGCGCTCGGCCGCCGACTGGTGGCTGCGCGCAGAGCGCCCCATGATCCGCAGCGAACTCGCCGCGCACCTGACCGATCTGGCCTGGGCCGGCTTGTCCGGCGTCGTGCCCCCCGTACGTCCGAGCAAGGAGGAACTGTGACAACGAGCCTGCCCCCTTCGGTCGACCCGAAGGAGCTCCAGGAGGTCCTGGACGGCCGCTGGGCCCACGTGCGCCGCGACGCCCGCGAGAACCTGAACGACCGGGACTTCCTGCCGGTGTACGGCGAGTCCATGCAGGACGCCCGCGACCGGGTCACCCGGGCGGCGAAGAAGCTCGCCGACTCGGGCCGGGTCGGGTACGGGTTCCCCAAGCAGTACGGCGGCGAGGACGACTCCGGCGGCTCCGTCACCTCGATCGAGATGCTCGCGTTCGGCGACCTGTCGCTGATGGTCAAGGCCGGCGTGCAGTGGGGGCTGTTCGGCGGCGCGCTGCAGCTCCTCGGCAGCCAGCGGCAGCACGACAAGTACCTGCGCGACGTCATGACCTTCGACCTGCCCGGCTGCTTCGCCATGACCGAGACCGGCCACGGCTCCGACGTCCAGCAGCTGCGGACGACGTGCACCTACGACCCCGAGACGCAGTGCTTCGACCTGCACACCCCGCACCAGGCCGCCCGCAAGGACTACATCGGCAACGCGGCCAAGGACGGCCGCATGGCGGTCGTCTTCGCCCAGCTGATCACCCAGGGCAAGAACCACGGCGTGCACGCATGGCTGGTGCCGATCCGCAACGAGGACGGCACGCCGTGCCCCGGCGTCACGATCGGGGACGACGGCGCGAAGGCGGGCCTCAACGGCGTCGACAACGGGCGGCTGACGTTCGACCACGTGCAGGTCCCCCGCGACATGCTGCTCGACCGCTACGGCCAGGTCGCCGAGGACGGCACCTACACGAGCCTCATCGAGAACGAGACCCGCCGCTTCTTCACCATGCTCGGCACCCTCGTGCGCGGGCGGGTCAGCGTCGGTGGCTCCGCCGCGTCGGCGACCAAGCTGGCCCTCGACATCGCCGTCCGGTACGGCAACGTCCGGCGCCAGTTCGCCGCGCCGGGCGAGGAGCGCGAGATCGTCATCAACGACTACCTCGTCCACCAGCGCAAGCTCCTCCCCGCGCTGGCGACCACGTACGGCCTGCACTTCGCGCAGGGCCGGCTCGTCGAGGACATGCACGACATCCAGACGGCCGTCCACACCCACGGCCAGGACATCGACGAGGAGGCACAGCGGGAGCTGGAGTCCCGCGCGGCCGGGCTCAAGGTCGCCCAGACCTGGCACGCCACCCGCACCATCCAGATGTGCCGCGAGGCGTGCGGCGGTGCGGGCTACCTGCAGGAGAACCGGCTGCCGCACCTCAAGGCCGACACCGACGTGTTCACCACCTTCGAGGGCGACAACACCGTCCTGCTGCAGCTGGTGGCCAAGGGCCTGCTCACCGGCTACCGCGACACGTTCGGCTCCCTCGACGGCTGGGGCCGGATCGGCTTCATCGCCGACATGGTGCGGGAGACGGTGCTGGAGCGGACGGCGGCCCGCGCGCTGATCGCCCGCCTCATCGACGCCGTCCCCGGCCGGGACGACGAGGTGCCGATGCTCGACCGCGGCTGGCAGCTGAAGATGTTCGAGTTCCGGGAGAAGCACGCGCTCGAGGGCGCGATCCGGCGGCTGCGGAAGAACTCGACCACCCAGGGCATGGCGCCGTTCGACATGTTCAACGACGTCCAGGACCACGTCCTCAAGACTGCGCAGTCGCACATCGACCGCGTCGTGCTCGAGGCCTTCGTCGCCGGCGTCGACCGTACGACCGACCCCGACGCCCGGCGGCTCCTCGACACCCTCTGCGACCTCTACGCGCTGTCGACCATCGAGGCGGACAAGGCCTGGTTCATGGAGCACGGCCAGCTCACCGCGGCGCGCGCCAAGACCCTGACCGGGACCGTGAACCAGCTGCTCAAGGACCTGCGGCCGCACATCACCACGCTGGTCGACGCGTTCGCGATCCCCGCCGGGTGGAAGGCCGCGCAGATCCTCGAGGAGGAGGCCGACCGCCAGGAGGCCATGGCCGCGCGGGACGCCGAGGTGCGGTCGGAGGCGGAGGGCGACCAGGCCCCCGGCGACAGCGCCACCGACCTCGAGGTCGCCCCCGCCCAGTAGCAGAAGGACCCCCCTGCCCCCCGCCACTCGCAAGCTCGCGGCGGGACCCTGCAGGGGGGCCGGGGGTGGACGGGAGAATCGGCGTCCGTGGACATCCTGGTCGCCGCGGAGACGCTGCGGGTACCCGCGGCGGTGGACCTCGCCGCCATCGTCATCGGTGCGCTCACCGGCGGGCTGCTCGCCGCGCGCGAGGGGTTCGCCGTCTCCGGTGTGCTCTTGCTCGCCGTCAGCGGCGGCCTCGGCGGCGGGCTCATCCGCGACGTCTTCCTCGGCGACCTGCCCCCGGTCGCCCTCACCAACGAGGCCTACCTGCCGACGGTCGCGATCGCCGCCGGTGTCACCTTCTACTTCTCCGGCTGGCTCTCCCGGCTGACCGGCCTGCTGGTGGTCCTGGACGCCGTCACGCTGGGGTTCTTCACCGTGATCGGCGCGGGGAAGGCACAGTTGGCCGGGCTGCCCAGCGCCTCGGTCGTCTTCATCGGCACGCTGACCGCGGTGGGCGGCGCGGTCATCCGCGACGTCCTGCTCGCCCAGCGGGCCGACATCGTGCAGCCCGGCCCCTACAACGCCGTCGCCGCGCTCATCGGCGCGACGGCGCTGACCGTGCTCTCCGGGCCGCTCGGCCTCGACGCGCTGCCCGTCGCCGCCGCGGTCATCGTGCTCGTGGCGGCCCTGCGGGTGCTGTCGGTCTGGCGCGGCTGGTCGGCACCGGTCGCCGTGGACCTGCCAGGACGTGCCCGGGACCGGTGGGGCCGGCGCAAGCGGCCCTGACTCAACGGTCGGTGCCGGCCTCCGGGATCACGTCGGGGGACGGCTCGATGTTCGGCGGGACGACCTGCGGGCCGGCCTCCGGTGGGCGTGGTTCGTCCTGCGGGTGCAGCCGGACGGCGAGCAGCGCGACGTCGTCCTGGGCGTCGGGCAGGAACAGCCGTTTCAGCACCTCGTCGCAGAGGGCGTCGGCCGTGAAGCTCGCGCACTCGCGGACGACCTCGATCAGTTCGGCGATGCCGGTGTCGAGGTCGCGGTCCCGGCGCTCGACCAGACCGTCGGTGTAGAGCAGCACGGTCGAGCCGGCATCGAGGACGGTGACGTGCTCGTGCCGCGGCGTCTCCGGCGCGACCCCCAGCAGCAGCTCCGACTCCTCGTCGTCGAGGAGGGAGACCTTGCCCTCGGCGGTGAGCACGATCGGTGGCGGGTGCCCCGCGCTCGACCAGCGGAACCGGACACGCCCCGCCCGCAGGTCGTCCTCGTCCTGCTCCAGGCGGGCGACGAGCGCGGTGGCCATCGTGTCGAGGGCGAGGCCCTCGATGGCGCGGTCGAGCTCGGTGAGCACCTCGGCGGGCGAGCCGCCACTGGAGTAGCCGATGCCGCGCAGCAGCCCGCGCACCTGCCCCATCGCCGCGGCGGCGCGGGTGTCGTGGCCGACGACGTCGCCGATCGCGACGACCGTCGCGCCGCTGGGCTGCAGGAACGCGTCGTACCAGTCGCCGCCGATCTCGGCGCCGGCGGCGGCGGGCACGTAGCGGACGACGACCTCCGAGTGGTCCGGCTCCGGCGGGTCGGTGAGCATGCTGCGCTGCAACGCATCGGCGAGGGCCCGCTGCTGGCCGAAGAGCCGCGCGTGGTGCAGCGCCAGACCGGCCCGCAGGCCGATCTCGACGGCGGTGTCGACCTCCGCGGGACTGAGCGGCCCGCGGTCCTCCCGGCTGAACAGACCGAGCGCCCCCAGCGTCTGTCCCCGCGCCACCAGGGGGACGACGGTCCCCGAGCCGAGACCCAGGCGGGCCAGCGCCTCCCGCGCCGAGGGGTCGGGGAGGACCCGCTCGACCCGCGCCCAGTCGACGTCGGTCACCGTCAACGGCCGCCCGGTCGCCGTGACCACCCGGGCCGCGGCCTCGTCGGTCATGACCGCGAGCATCGAGCGCACGTAGGCCTCGACCTCCTCGCGCCGCGACGGGTCACGGTGGGACGCGGCCATGCCGTGCAGCCGGCCCTGCTCGTCCCGCACGACCAGCCAGCACCAGTCGGCCAGATCGGGGACGACGAGCTCGGCCAGTTCGCGGACCTGCTGGTCGATCTCCAGCGTTCCCGACAGGATGCGGCCCGCCTCCGCGAGCAGCTGGAGCCGCTGGTTCGCCTCCTGCATCGCGGTGACGGCCGTGGCGCGCTCGGCGTCGGCCTGCAGCCGGGAGACGCTCAGCGCGATCTGTGCGGCCAGGGCCTCCAGCACCTCGACGTCGTCCGCGGCGAAGGGGTGCTCGGTCCCCCACAGCGGGACGAACGCACCGAGGATCCGGCCCTCCACGCGCAGCGGGAGCGCGGCCACCGCGTGGATGCCCAGGACCTCCAGGCCTTCCCGCATGGCCGGGAACCTGGCCAGCGCCTCCGCACGGTCGGCCAACAGCACCCGGCGGCCGTGGATGGCGGCGTACTGGGTGGGCTGCCCCTCGTCCAGCTCGATCTCGAGGCCGGCCACGGGATAGTCGACGTGGCCCTGGATCTCGTCGGTGAGCCGGTTGGTCATGTGCAGCCGCAGCGGTCCGCCGTCCGGATCGAAGACGGCGAGCGCACTGGACTCCGCACCGAGCACCTGGGCGCCCCGCTGCGCGATCTCCGGCATGTCCTCCATCCGCGCGGCATTGGCCAGTTCGGCGGCCACCTCGGCGATGGCGGTCGCCCGCTCCATGGCCGACAGCCGCTGGGCGGCCTGCCGGCGCGTCTCGGTGACGTCGATGGTCGTGCCCAGCAGGCGCACGGGCTCGCCGCGGGAGTCGTTGATCACCCGACCACGGGCGACCATCCAGCGCAGGGTCCCGTCGATGGTCAGGGCGCGGAACTCGGCGGTGAACTGGCCGTGCTCGACCATCGCCCGCTGCATGGCATCGTGCAGCGGCCCGATGTCGTCAGGGTGCACGAACTCCGACTCCATGGCGTGCTCGTCCTGGAACTGAGCCGCACCGTCCAGCCCGAACAGGGCCGCACAGCGCTCGTCCCAGTCGATGACGCCGGTCCGGAAGTCGCGTTCCCAGGTGCCGATCGAGCTGGCCTCCAGGGCGATGTTGAGCCGGGTGACCGAGGTGCCGACAGCGGAGCGGGCGGCCGACAGCTCCAGCTCGGCCACGACCGAGTCCGCCAGCTGCTGGAGCAGTTCGGTCTCGTCGTCCGTCCAGTTCCGCGGCTCCGAGTCGTAGACGGCCAGCGCCCCGACGACGTGCCCGGACGCCGCGACGAGCGGCGAACCGAGGTAGGCGCGCACCTGCCCGGACGTCACCGCGGGCAGGTCGGCGACCCGCTCGTCCGCCCTCGCGTCGGGGATGCTGAGGGCCCGGCCCTGCCGGACGACGATCGCCGACAGTGCTCCGGTCAGGAGCGCCGGCCCGCCGATCACACCCGGCGGAAGGCCGTATCCGCCGACGACGGTGTCCTGGTCGGTGAAGAGGGTGACCTTGGCGTGCCCGGCATCGACGATCCGGGACGCGAGGGAGGAGAGCCGGTCGAAGGCGGCGTGCCCGGGCACCTCGAGGATCAGGCGGCGCGCCGCCGCGATCCGCTGGGGGTCCAGGAGTGCGTCCTCCTGGGCGGAGGGCGCATCAGGCGTGACCACGAGGCCCCCTCTCCCGGTCCGCGAGCGGCCGATCCGCGCCCGTCGCGGTACATGCTGGCACGCCGCCGTCCCCGGGCCACGCCGCCCGGGCGGGATCGGTGCCCCGGAGGCCCATGGGCGGTCCCCCTGGAGGGTGATTCCGAGCCCGCGGGTCAAGGGAACGGCCCCGCCACCCGATAGGACGAGCATGCTGGGCACGCGTACGGCCGGCCTGCCGGACTGCCGTCCGCTGCTCGCCGACCCGGACGACCTGACGCTGGCCTTCCAGCCGATCGTCGACCTCGCGGGCGCCACCGTGGCCGGCTACGAGGCGCTCGCCCGCTTCCCGGGCTCGGCCGGTCCCGACGTCTGGTTCGCCGCCGCGGCCGAGGCCGGCGTCGCCGCCGAGCTCGAGGCGCTGGCGATCCACAAGGCACTGGCCGCCGTCCCCGCGCTGCCGCCGAACACGTTCCTGACCGTCAACGTCAGCCCCCATCTGCTCGGCGCCGCGCCGGTCCGGGCGGCCCTGGCCACCCGTCCCGCCCTGCACCGTGTCGTGGTCGAGCTGACGGAGCACACCCCCGTCGACGACCTCGACGCCCTGCGCCGGCAGACCGACGAGCTGCGCGCCCGCGGCGCCCTGATCGCCCTCGACGACGCCGGCAGCGGCTACTCCGGTCTCCAGCAGCTCGCGGTCCTCCGGCCCCAGATCGTGAAGCTGGACCGGGCGCTGGTCAGCGACGCCGACACCGACCCGGTGCGGGTGGCGCTGGCGGAGATGCTGGGCGAGTTCGCCGGCCGCATCGACGCGTGGCTGCTCGCCGAGGGCGTCGAGACCGCCGCCGAACTCGCCGCCTTCACCCAGCTCGGGGTGCCGCTGGCGCAGGGCTGGCTGCTCGGCCGGCCCGGGCCCGGCTTCGCCCCCCTCGCTCCCGAGGCCACGCGCCTCGTGCGCGCACAGGTCGCCCGCGCGACGCTGACCGACAGCGTGCTCAGCCTCGTCCGGCCGGTCCGTCAGGCCACGCTCGGCGAGGAGGTCCCGGTCGTCCCGCCGGTCGTCCTGGTGGGCCCGCAGGACGAGCCGGTCGCCCTGCTGCTCGGCGACCCACGGACGGCGGAGGTCTACACCGCACCCGTGTCGCTGCGCGTGCACCCGACGACCGGGACCTCCTCGCCGAGCGTGGCCTGACGGACCGGCCGGACGAGGCTGAGCACGCTGTCGGTCAGCGTCGCGCGGGCGACCTGTGCGCGCACGAGGCGCGTGGCCTCGGGAGCGAGGGGGGCGAAGCCGGGCCCGGGCCGGCCGAGCAGCCAGCCCTGCGCCAGCGGCACCCCGAGCTGGGTGAAGGCGGCGAGTTCGGCGGCGGTCTCGACGCCCTCGGCGAGCAGCCACGCGTCGATGCGGCCGGCGAACTCGCCCAGCATCTCCGCCAGCGCCACCCGCACCGGGTCGGTGTCGGCGTCGCTGACCAGCGCCCGGTCCAGCTTCACGATCTGGGGCCGGAGGACCGCGAGCTGCTGGAGACCGGAGTAGCCGCTGCCGGCGTCGTCGAGGGCGATCAGGGCGCCGCGGGCGCGCAGCTCGTCGGTCTGCCGGCGCAGGGCGTCGAGGTCGTCGACGGGGGTGTGCTCCGTCAGCTCGACCACGACACGGTGCAGGGCGGGACGGGTGGCCAGGGCCGCCCGGACCGGCGCGGCGCCGAGCAGATGGGGGCTGACGTTGACGGTCAGGAACGTGTTCGGCGGCAGCGCGGGGACGGCGGCCAGTGCCTTGTGGATCGCCAGCGCCTCGAGCTCGGCGGCGACGCCGGCCTCGGCCGCGGCGGCGAACCAGACGTCGGGACCGGCCGAGCCCGGGAAGCGGGCGAGCGCCTCGTAGCCGGCCACGGTGGCGCCCGCGAGGTCGACGATCGGCTGGAAGGCCAGCGTCAGGTCGTCCGGGTCGGCGAGCAGCGGACGGCAGTCCGGCAGGCCGGCCGTACGCGTGCCCAGCATGCTCGTCCTATCGGGTGGCGGGGCCGTTCCCTTGACCCGCGGGCTCGGAATCACCCTCCAGGGGGACCGCCCATGGGCCTCCGGGGCACCGATCCCGCCCGGGCGGCGTGGCCCGGGGACGGCGGCGTGCCAGCATGTACCGCGACGGGCGCGGATCGGCCGCTCGCGGACCGGGAGAGGGGGCCTCGTGGTCACGCCTGATGCGCCCTCCGCCCAGGAGGACGCACTCCTGGACCCCCAGCGGATCGCGGCGGCGCGCCGCCTGATCCTCGAGGTGCCCGGGCACGCCGCCTTCGACCGGCTCTCCTCCCTCGCGTCCCGGATCGTCGATGCCGGGCACGCCAAGGTCACCCTCTTCACCGACCAGGACACCGTCGTCGGCGGATACGGCCTTCCGCCGGGTGTGATCGGCGGGCCGGCGCTCCTGACCGGAGCACTGTCGGCGATCGTCGTCCGGCAGGGCCGGGCCCTCAGCATCCCCGACGCGAGGGCGGACGAGCGGGTCGCCGACCTGCCCGCGGTGACGTCCGGGCAGGTGCGCGCCTACCTCGGTTCGCCGCTCGTCGCGGCGTCCGGGCACGTCGTCGGGGCGCTGGCCGTCTACGACTCGGAGCCGCGGAACTGGACGGACGACGAGACCGAACTGCTCCAGCAGCTGGCGGACTCGGTCGTGGCCGAGCTGGAGCTGTCGGCCGCCCGCTCCGCTGTCGGCACCTCGGTCACCCGGCTCAACATCGCCCTGGAGGCCAGCTCGATCGGCACCTGGGAACGCGACTTCCGGACCGGCGTCATCGACTGGGACGAGCGCTGTGCGGCCCTGTTCGGGCTGGACGGTGCGGCTCAGTTCCAGGACGAGCACGCCATGGAGTCGGAGTTCGTGCACCCTGACGACATCGGGCCGCTGCACGATGCCATGCAGCGGGCGATGGTCGAGCACGGCCAGTTCACCGCCGAGTTCCGCGCCCTGACCATCGACGGGACCCTGCGCTGGATGGTCGCCCGTGGTCGGGTGATCAACGACTCCCGCGGCGAGCCCGTGCGCCTGCTGGGCACGACCATCGACGTCACCGAGACGCGCCGGCAGGCCGCCCAGCGGCTGTCGGCCATGGAGCGGGCGACCGCCATCGCCGAGGTGGCCGCCGAACTGGCCAATGCCGCGCGGATGGAGGACATGCCGGAGATCGCGCAGCGGGGCGCCCAGGTGCTCGGTGCGGAGTCCAGTGCGCTCGCCGTCTTCGATCCGGACGGCGGACCGCTGCGGCTGCACATGACCAACCGGCTCACCGACGAGATCCAGGGCCACGTCGACTATCCCGTGGCCGGCCTCGAGATCGAGCTGGACGAGGGGCAGCCCACCCAGTACGCCGCCATCCACGGCCGCCGGGTGCTGTTGGCCGACCGTGCGGAGGCGCTGGCCAGGTTCCCGGCCATGCGGGAAGGCCTGGAGGTCCTGGGCATCCACGCGGTGGCCGCGCTCCCGCTGCGCGTGGAGGGCCGGATCCTCGGTGCGTTCGTCCCGCTGTGGGGGACCGAGCACCCCTTCGCCGCGGACGACGTCGAGGTGCTGGAGGCCCTGGCCGCACAGATCGCGCTGAGCGTCTCCCGGCTGCAGGCCGACGCCGAGCGCGCCACGGCCGTCACCGCGATGCAGGAGGCGAACCAGCGGCTCCAGCTGCTCGCGGAGGCGGGCCGCATCCTGTCGGGAACGCTGGAGATCGACCAGCAGGTCCGCGAACTGGCCGAGCTCGTCGTCCCCGATCTGGCCGACTGGTGCTGGCTGGTCGTGCGGGACGAGCAGGGCCGGCTGCACGGCATGGCCGCGTCCCACCGTGACCCGTCGCGGCGCGAGGAGGTCGAGGCCTACGTGCGCTCGATGCTCGCGGTCATGACCGACGAGGCCGCGGCCCGGGTGGTCACGGCGACCGGGCGGCCGTTGACGGTGACCGACGTCGACTGGGCGCGGGTCGAGCGGGTCCTCCCCGACCCCTCGGCGCGGGAGGCGCTGGCCCGCCTGGGTCTCGGCTCGGGGACCGTCGTCCCCCTGGTGGCGCGGGGACAGACGCTGGGGGCGCTCGGTCTGTTCAGCCGGGAGGACCGCGGGCCGCTCAGTCCCGCGGAGGTCGACACCGCCGTCGAGATCGGCCTGCGGGCCGGTCTGGCGCTGCACCACGCGCGGCTCTTCGGCCAGCAGCGGGCCCTCGCCGATGCGTTGCAGCGCAGCATGCTCACCGACCCGCCGGAGCCGGACCACTCGGAGGTCGTCGTCCGCTACGTGCCCGCCGCCGCCGGCGCCGAGATCGGCGGCGACTGGTACGACGCGTTCCTGCAGCCCAGCGGCGCGACGGTCGTCGCGATCGGCGACGTCGTCGGCCACGACACCCGCGCCGCCGCGGCGATGGGGCAGGTGCGCGGGCTGCTGCGCGGCATCGGCTACTCCAGTGGCGGCTCGCCCGCCGAGGTGCTCACCGAGCTCGACCGCGCCATCGAGGGCCTCGCCCTCGACACGATGGCCACCGCGCTCGTCGCCCGCCTGGAGCAGGACGAGGACGACCTGCGGGCGGGGCGTGTCCGGTTCCGCTGGTCGAGCGCGGGGCACCCGCCACCGATCGTGCTCACCGCCGAGGGCAAGGTCTCCCTCCTCGACGACGAGGAGTCGGAGCTGCTGCTGGGGGTCGCGCCGGAGACGCCGCGGCACGAGCACGTCACCGTCCTCGATGCCGGCTCGACCGTGCTGCTCTACACCGACGGTCTGGTCGAGCGCCGGGACCGCGACCTCGACACCGGCATCGCCGAACTGATCGAGGTCGTCCGCGAGTGCGCGAGCTTCACGGCCGACGCCCTCTGCGACGAGGTGCTGAAACGGCTGTTCCTGCCCGACGCCCAGGACGACGTCGCGCTGCTCGCCGTCCGGCTGCACCCGCAGGACGAACCACGCCCACCGGAGGCCGGCCCGCAGGTCGTCCCGCCGAACATCGAGCCGTCCCCCGACGTGATCCCGGAGGCCGGCACCGACCGTTGAGTCAGGGCCGCTTGCGCCGGCCCCACCGGTCCCGGGCACGTCCTGGCAGGTCCACGGCGACCGGTGCCGACCAGCCGCGCCAGACCGACAGCACCCGCAGGGCCGCCACGAGCACGATGACCGCGGCGGCGACGGGCAGCGCGTCGAGGCCGAGCGGCCCGGAGAGCACGGTCAGCGCCGTCGCGCCGATGAGCGCGGCGACGGCGTTGTAGGGGCCGGGCTGCACGATGTCGGCCCGCTGGGCGAGCAGGACGTCGCGGATGACCGCGCCGCCCACCGCGGTCAGCGTGCCGATGAAGACGACCGAGGCGCTGGGCAGCCCGGCCAACTGTGCCTTCCCCGCGCCGATCACGGTGAAGAACCCCAGCGTGACGGCGTCCAGGACCACCAGCAGGCCGGTCAGCCGGGAGAGCCAGCCGGAGAAGTAGAAGGTGACACCGGCGGCGATCGCGACCGTCGGCAGGTAGGCCTCGTTGGTGAGGGCGACCGGGGGCAGGTCGCCGAGGAAGACGTCGCGGATGAGCCCGCCGCCGAGGCCGCCGCTGACGGCGAGCAAGAGCACACCGGAGACGGCGAACCCCTCGCGCGCGGCGAGCAGCCCGCCGGTGAGCGCACCGATGACGATGGCGGCGAGGTCCACCGCCGCGGGTACCCGCAGCGTCTCCGCGGCGACCAGGATGTCCACGGACGCCGATTCTCCCGTCCACCCCCGGCCCCCCTGCAGGGTCCCGCCGCGAGCTTGCGAGTGGCGGGGGGCAGGGGGGTCCTTCTGCTACTGGGCGGGGGCGACCTCGAGGTCGGTGGCGCTGTCGCCGGGGGCCTGGTCGCCCTCCGCCTCCGACCGCACCTCGGCGTCCCGCGCGGCCATGGCCTCCTGGCGGTCGGCCTCCTCCTCGAGGATCTGCGCGGCCTTCCACCCGGCGGGGATCGCGAACGCGTCGACCAGCGTGGTGATGTGCGGCCGCAGGTCCTTGAGCAGCTGGTTCACGGTCCCGGTCAGGGTCTTGGCGCGCGCCGCGGTGAGCTGGCCGTGCTCCATGAACCAGGCCTTGTCCGCCTCGATGGTCGACAGCGCGTAGAGGTCGCAGAGGGTGTCGAGGAGCCGCCGGGCGTCGGGGTCGGTCGTACGGTCGACGCCGGCGACGAAGGCCTCGAGCACGACGCGGTCGATGTGCGACTGCGCAGTCTTGAGGACGTGGTCCTGGACGTCGTTGAACATGTCGAACGGCGCCATGCCCTGGGTGGTCGAGTTCTTCCGCAGCCGCCGGATCGCGCCCTCGAGCGCGTGCTTCTCCCGGAACTCGAACATCTTCAGCTGCCAGCCGCGGTCGAGCATCGGCACCTCGTCGTCCCGGCCGGGGACGGCGTCGATGAGGCGGGCGATCAGCGCGCGGGCCGCCGTCCGCTCCAGCACCGTCTCCCGCACCATGTCGGCGATGAAGCCGATCCGGCCCCAGCCGTCGAGGGAGCCGAACGTGTCGCGGTAGCCGGTGAGCAGGCCCTTGGCCACCAGCTGCAGCAGGACGGTGTTGTCGCCCTCGAAGGTGGTGAACACGTCGGTGTCGGCCTTGAGGTGCGGCAGCCGGTTCTCCTGCAGGTAGCCCGCACCGCCGCACGCCTCGCGGCACATCTGGATGGTGCGGGTGGCGTGCCAGGTCTGGGCGACCTTGAGCCCGGCCGCGCGGGACTCCAGCTCCCGCTGTGCCTCCTCGTCGATGTCCTGGCCGTGGGTGTGGACGGCCGTCTGGATGTCGTGCATGTCCTCGACGAGCCGGCCCTGCGCGAAGTGCAGGCCGTACGTGGTCGCCAGCGCGGGGAGGAGCTTGCGCTGGTGGACGAGGTAGTCGTTGATGACGATCTCGCGCTCCTCGCCCGGCGCGGCGAACTGGCGCCGGACGTTGCCGTACCGGACGGCGATGTCGAGGGCCAGCTTGGTCGCCGACGCGGCGGAGCCACCGACGCTGACCCGCCCGCGCACGAGGGTGCCGAGCATGGTGAAGAAGCGGCGGGTCTCGTTCTCGATGAGGCTCGTGTAGGTGCCGTCCTCGGCGACCTGGCCGTAGCGGTCGAGCAGCATGTCGCGGGGGACCTGCACGTGGTCGAACGTCAGCCGCCCGTTGTCGACGCCGTTGAGGCCCGCCTTCGCGCCGTCGTCCCCGATCGTGACGCCGGGGCACGGCGTGCCGTCCTCGTTGCGGATCGGCACCAGCCATGCGTGCACGCCGTGGTTCTTGCCCTGGGTGATCAGCTGGGCGAAGACGACCGCCATGCGGCCGTCCTTGGCCGCGTTGCCGATGTAGTCCTTGCGGGCGGCCTGGTGCGGGGTGTGCAGGTCGAAGCACTGCGTCTCGGGGTCGTAGGTGCACGTCGTCCGCAGCTGCTGGACGTCGGAGCCGTGGCCGGTCTCGGTCATGGCGAAGCAGCCGGGCAGGTCGAAGGTCATGACGTCGCGCAGGTACTTGTCGTGCTGCCGCTGGCTGCCGAGGAGCTGCAGCGCGCCGCCGAACAGCCCCCACTGCACGCCGGCCTTGACCATCAGCGACAGGTCGCCGAACGCGAGCATCTCGATCGAGGTGACGGAGCCGCCGGAGTCGTCCTCGCCGCCGTACTGCTTGGGGAACCCGTACCCGACCCGGCCCGAGTCGGCGAGCTTCTTCGCCGCCCGGGTGACCCGGTCGCGGGCGTCCTGCATGGACTCGCCGTACACCGGCAGGAAGTCCCGGTCGTTCAGGTTCTCGCGGGCGTCGCGGCGCACGTGGGCCCAGCGGCCGTCCAGGACCTCCTGGAGCTCCTTCGGGTCGACCGAAGGGGGCAGGCTCGTTGTCACAGTTCCTCCTTGCTCGGACGTACGGGGGGCACGACGCCGGACAAGCCGGCCCAGGCCAGATCGGTCAGGTGCGCGGCGAGTTCGCTGCGGATCATGGGGCGCTCTGCGCGCAGCCACCAGTCGGCGGCCGAGCGCACGAGCCCGACGAGGCCGTGGCCCCACGGCCCGGCGGCGGCCGTCTCCTGGCCCGCGCGCTCGAGCGCCTCGGTCATCAGGGCGGCCACCTGCTCGCCGACGAGGTGCGAGAGGTTGTCGATCGGGTCGGCGGCGGGCCGGTCCGGTGACTGCTGGACGACGAACCGGTAGAGCTCGGGATCGGCCTCGAGGAACGCCAGGTAGGTGGTGATCGCGGCCGCCACCATCTCCCGCGGCTCGTCACTGCTCTCCATCGCCTCGCGGAGCTTGGCCAGCAGCTGCTCGGCCACCCGGCCGCAGACGGCGACGTGCAGCTCGCTCCGGTCGGCGAAGTGGCGGTAGACCACGGTCTTGCTGGTGCCGGCCTCGGCGGCGATCTCCTCCATGCCGACGCCGGCGCCGTGCCTGCTGACGGCGGCGAGTGTCGCCTGGACGAGTTGTTCCCGGCGCGCGCGACGGTGGTCGTCCCATCTCGAGTCGCGGCGGTCGCGCACCTGCGCGATCTTGTGCGACGAGCGTCTCACCGCCTCGGCTTTCATGTGAACGACAGTACCGCGTACTGTGAGTACCGGCCAATCCACCGACCCTGGAGGTTCCGATGGCTCGCAAGGCCGCGATCGTCGGCGGGAACCGGATCCCGTTCGCCCGCTCCAACTCCGCGTACGCCCAGGCGTCCAACCAGGACATGCTGACCGCGACCCTCGACGGGCTGGTCGCGCGCTTCGGGCTCCGGGGCGCGCAGCTGGGTGAGGTCGTCGCCGGCGCCGTCCTGAAGCACTCCCGCGACTTCAACCTGACCCGCGAATCGGTGCTCGGCTCCAAGCTGTCGGCCACGACACCGGCCTACGACGTCCAGCAGGCCTGCGGCACCGGCCTCGAGGCCGCGATCCTGGTGGCGAACAAGATCGCGCTGGGGCAGATCGAGTCCGGCATCGCCGGCGGGGTCGACACGACGTCGGACGCGCCGCTCGCCGTCGGCGACGACCTGCGCCGCGTCCTGATCAGCCTGAACAACGCCAAGACGCTGCCGGACCGGCTCAAGGCGCTGACGAAGATCCGGCCCGGCCAGCTGGTGCCGGAGATCCCGCGCAATGCCGAGCCCCGCACCGGCCTGGCGATGGGCGACCACGCCGCCATCACCGCCAAGGAGTGGGAGATCGGCCGGGAGGAGCAGGACGAGCTCGCCGTCCGCTCGCACCACAACATGGCCGCCGCCTACGACCGCGGATTCTTCGACGACCTGGTGACGCCGTTCCTCGGCCTCACCCGGGACAACAACCTGCGGCCGGACTCCTCGATCGAACGACTTGCGAAGCTGGCTCCTGTTTTCGGCAAGGGGGAGGGCGCCACGATGACGGCCGCCAACTCCACGCCGCTGACCGACGGCGCCTCGACGGTGCTGCTGGCCTCCGACGAGTGGGCCGCCGAGAACGGCCTGCCGGTGCTCGCCCACCTGGTCGACGCGCAGACCGCCGCCGTCGACTACGTGCACGGCGGCGAGGGGCTGCTGATGGCCCCCGTCTACGCGATGCCGGTGATGCTGGCCCGCAACGGCCTGTCGCTGCAGGATTTCGACTTCTACGAGATCCACGAGGCGTTCGCGTCGACCGTGCTCTCGACCCTGAAGGCGTGGGAGGACCCGGCGTTCTGCAAGGGCAAGCTCGGCCTGGACGCGCCGCTGGGCTCGATCGACCGGTCGAAGCTCAACGTCAACGGCTCGTCCCTGGCGGCCGGGCACCCGTTCGCCGCGACCGGCGGCCGGATCGTGGCCCAGCTGGCCAAGCAGTTGCACGAGGCGGGCCCGGGCAAGCGCGGCCTGATCTCGATCTGCGCCGCCGGCGGCCAGGGCGTCGTCGCCATCCTCGAGTCCTGACCCCCCTCGGAAGGAACCCGCACACGTGAGCGACTGGTACCGCGACTTCGCGAACTCCGGCTTCGGCACCACCATCACCAAGCAGCTCGGCCTGCCCCGCCCCGCGGTGCTGCGCCGCCACGAGCCCGGTCAGCCGCTGCTGCCGGGACCGGCGGTCATCGGCTCGGCGGGGGAGGGCCGGCTGCGCGACGCGCTGACCCAGCTCCTGCGCACCGAGGGCATCCACGTGCAGTCGCCGGTCACCGCCGACGGCGCCACGGACGGCGAGAAGCCGGCCGCGGTGATCCTCGACGCGACCGGTCTCCGGACGCCGGCCGACCTGGCCGGCGCGCACGACTTCCTGGCCCCCGCGGTGAAGCGGCTGCGCGCCACCGGACGGGTGCTGATCCTCGCCGACCCGCCGTCGGACGCCGACTCCCCGGCCCAGGCGGCCGCCCGCCAGGCGCTGGACGGACTGGTCCGCTCCATCGGCAAGGAGCTGCTGAACGGCTCGACGGCGAACCTCGTCTTCGTGCCCGAGGGCGCCGAGGACGCGATCGCGTCGCCGGTGCGCTTCTTCCTCTCCGGCCGCTCGGCCTACGTCGACGGCCAGGTGGTCACACTGTCGGCTGCCGACCAGCCCGGCAGCGAGGACGGCGACCAGCCGCTGGCCGGCAAGGTCGCCGTCGTCACCGGTGCCGCCCGCGGCATCGGCGCAGCGATCGCGAAGGTCATGGCCCGGGACGGCGCCCACGTCGTCGCCGTGGACATCCCGGCGGCCGGCGACTCGCTGGCCGCCGTCGCCAACGAGATCGGCGGGACGGCGCTCCAGCTCGACATCACCGCGGACGACGCCCCCCAAAGGCTGGTCGAGCACCTGCGCGAGCGGCACGGCGGGGTCGACATCGTCGTCCACAACGCCGGGATCACCCGGGACAAGCTGCTGGTCAACATGGACGCCGCCCGGTGGAACTCGGTGATGGCGGTGAACCTGCAGGCGCAGCTGGACATCACCCAGGCGCTGCTGGACGCCGAGGGCGTGCTCAACCAGCACGCCCGCGTGGTGTGCGTCAGCTCCCAGTCGGGCATCGCCGGCAACCGCGGGCAGACCAACTACGCGGCGTCCAAGGCCGGCGTCATCGGCATGGTGCGGGCCTGGGCGCCGGCGTTCGCCGAGCGGAAGGCGACCATCAACGCGGTCGCGCCGGGTTTCATCGTCACCGAGATGACGGCGAAGATGCCGCTGGGCACCCGCGAGGTCGGTTCCCGGCTGAACTCGCTGCAGCAGGGCGGGCTGCCGGTCGACGTCGCGGAGACGATCGCGTGGTTGTCGCAGCCGGGGAGCGCGGGGGTCAACGGCCAGACCGTGCGGGTCTGCGGCCAGTCGCTCCTGGGCGCCTGATGGCGACGCGGGTTCTGGAGTCCGCCCCGAACCTGGGGCAGCTCTACGCGAAGGCCGCCGTCACGGCGTGGGGCCGGGGCGGCGACCTGCCGGACGAGCACCTGGCCCGGAAGGGCGTCACCGTCGACCCGGCGCACCTGGCCGCCTACACGCGGGTGTGCCGGCTGCCGCTGAACGACGTCCTGCCGGCGACGTACCCGCACATGCTCACCTTCCCGCTGCAGATGGCGCTGATGAGCGACCGCGCGTTCCCGCTGGCACTGCCCGGCCTGGTCCACGTGCGCAACCGGATCGAGGTGCTGGGCCCGATCGGCTCCGACGCGCTGCTGGACCTGGAGGTGTGGGCGGAGAACTTCGCCACTCACCGCAGCGGCGCCGCCGTGGACCTGTGCGCGACGGTCTCCGCCGGCGGCCAGGAGGTGTGGCGCTCGCGGTCGACGTACCTGTCGCGGGGGGCGACGGCGCCCGAGGGTGCGCCGGAGGCCCACATCGAGGTGGCGGTCGGCGACCTCGAGCGGGTCTCGGCCACCTGGCGGGTCCCGGACGACGCCGGACGGCGGTACGCCAAGGTCTCCGGCGACGTGAACCCGATCCACCTGTCGGGTCTCACAGCGAAGGCGTTCGGCTTCAAGCGGGCGATCGCGCACGGCATGTGGGTGAAGGCCCGCGTGCTGGGAGCGCTGTCCGGGCGGCTGCCCGACGCGATCGACGTCGACGTCAGCTTCCGCAAGCCGCTGTTGCTCCCCAGCACGGTGACGTTGTCGACGGCGCAGGCGGGCGGTGGCTGGGACTTCGCCGTCCGCAACGAGAAGAGCGCGACCGAGCACGTCGTCGGGACCATCCGCCCCCACTGAGCGCGCCTGGTGCTCAGGACTGCGCGGTCGGCCACCCAGGACGGCGTGCGCAGGGTCCGCCCCGTCGTCAGCCCCTACCCGCGCGACGCTGACCGAGCACGCGCCGGGCGCCACCGGGAGCATCCGCTGGAGGTGCTCCTGTGTGGTCGGCCGTCGGTCCCCGAGCCGCCTGGGCCACCGAACCGGTTCGGTCTCCGATCACTGATCGCCAACGACCTTTGCGTATTCCTTGACGACTTCCCGGCCCCTCCCTACTGTCTGCACAAACGTTTGCTCTGAAGGGAGCTACCCATGCATGTCCCTCGATACTTCACGAGAGCGGTGACTCTGGTCGCCGCTCTCCTCGTCTCGACAGCGCTCGCCGCCTGCGGCGGAGCGGAGGCCTCCGGGGGCGGTGAGCAGAAGACGATCGCGTTCAGCCACGCGGCGTCGGAAGCCCCGATCGCCGTGGCCGTCACGGCCGCTGCCAAGGCGCGCGCCGAGGAGCTCGGCTACCGCTTCCTGTCGGACGACCCCCGCGGTGACACGGCCGTCCAGGTCAAGGACATCGAGAACTGGATCACGCAGGGGGTCGACGCGATCGTCGTGTTCCCCTTCGACCCGTCCACCGTGGCCGGCCTGCAGAAGCGCGCGCAGGACGCGGGTATCAAGTGGATCACGTACAGCGCGCAGATGCCCGACGCGGACGGCGCGGTGCTCTTCTCCCACGAGGCCTCCGGTGAGGTCATCGCCGAGTCCGTGACGCAGTGGATCTCCACCCAGGGCGGCAGGCCGGTCAAGGCTCTCCTGCTGACCGCGAGCGCGCTGACGTCCGTGGCGCCGCGCTGGGAGCTGCCTGGGGAAGCCATCGAGGCCGCCCCCAACGGGAGCGTCGTGGCCGAGCAGGATGCCCTCGATGAGGCCACGGGGCTGCGCGTCACCGAGGATGTCCTCCAGGCTCATCCTGACCTGCGCGTCGTCATCTCCATGAACGACGACAGTGCACTCGGTGCGCTCAAGGCGTTCCAGAACGCCGGCATCCCCGCCGCAGAGAGCTACATCGCGGGCCAGGACGGGAACGTCCGGGCACTCGAGGAGCTCCAGACGGACGGTCACTACAAGGCGACGGCGGCCCTGCGCGTGCAGACGCTCGGCCAGGACATCGCCAACATCGCCGACCGTGTCTTGAACGGCGAGTCCGACGTGGTGATCGAGCAGACACCCGTGCTTGCCTCGTTCGAGGACCAGGCCCTCGTCGCCGAGCTCCTGGACGAATGGAACTAGGCCCATCGGCTGCGCCGGCACTGGACGTCCGCGGGCTCGTCAAGAGCTTCGACGGACGTCCGGTGCTGGCCGGTGTCGATCTCACGGTCCGTGCCGGTGAGGTCCGTGCCCTCCTCGGGGCCAACGGAGCCGGGAAGTCGACCCTGATCAGCTGTCTCAGCGGTGCGAACATCCCCGATGGGGGCACGATCGCACTCAACGGCGTCATCCAGGCGATTCGCTCTCCGCGCGATTCGCTGAACGCCGGGTTGTCCGTGATCTACCAGCACTTCAGCGTCCACGACGGCATGTCGGTCGCGGACAACATCTTCCTCGGCTCGGAGCTGACCACCCGCGGGCGGCTGCGGAAGCGCGATGAGCTCCGGGCGGCCAGGCAGCTTCTCGACGGCTTCGATGTCCGCATCGACCCCCGTGTGCACGTCGGTGACCTCAGCGTCAGCGAGAAGCAGCTGGTCGAGATTGCCAAGGCGTTGCACCGCAGGCCGCATGTCCTCGTGCTCGACGAGCCCACCGCGGCGCTCGGCGAGCGGGAGGCGGCGGTTCTCCTGGACGAGGTCCGTCGTCTCGCCGACGTCCGTGGTGTCGGGGTCGTCTACGTGTCGCATCGCCTCGACGAGGTCTTCGCGATCGCCGACAGCATCACGGTGCTCCGCGACGGCGGAGTCGCCCTCGAAGGGCCACGCGCGTCCCTCCGGCGGGAGGACGTCATCGCTGCGATCTCGCCGCTCGCCGCCACTCCGTCGGCCGCGGTGCCAGAGGTGCGAAGGTCCGACCCCACGCGGCTGCTCCTGGAGACGCGCGGGCTGTCGGTCGGTGTCGTGGGGGGACTCGACCTCGACGTCGCGGCCGGCTCGTGCGTCGCCCTGTACGGGAACATGGACTCGGGGGCGTCCGACGTCCTCCGGGCGCTCAGCGGGGTCATCGCGCGCAGTGGCGGCGAGGTGCGCGTCGACGGCCAGGACTACCACCCGTCGACGCCGGTCCAGGCCATCAGGCGCGGGGTCGCCTTCGTCCCGGGCGAACGCAAGCAGGCCCTGCTGCCGGATCTCCCGGCGTCCGACAACGTGATGGTCGCGCGCCGTGCCCTCGGGTCGGCACCGTGGATGCGCAAGCGTGCACAGGAGGGTCGCGCGTTCGCCGAGCTGGCGGACGAGATGGTGCTGAGCCCGCGCCTCCCGACGTTGCCGGCGCGGTTCTTCTCCGGCGGGAACCAGCAGAAGATCCTCATCGGCCGATGGCTCCTCGCCCGACCCGGTATCAAGGTCCTGCTGCTGGACGAGCCCACCCAAGGTGTGGACATCGCAGCCAGGGCCGAGATCTGGAAACGAATCCGGCAGGCTCTCGCCGAGCGCGAGATCGCCGTCGTCTTCCGTTCGTCCGACCCGGACGAGGTGCTGCAGCTCGGTACGGACGTCGTCGTCCTCAGCCGGGGCACCGTGACCCTGCGCACGAGCGTCTCGGACGCACGTGCCGATCAACTGATCGCAGCGGCCCATGCCGCGGAACGCACGAAGGAGCCAGCAGGTGGCTGAACTGACAGCACGGGTCGCGATCAAGGCCCCCGATCTCAGAAGGGGCATGGCTACGAATGCGCTGCTCATCGCGTTCGCCGTCCTGGTCCTCTTCTTCTCGCTGAGCTCCGACGTGTTCTTCACCGTGGGCAACTTCCGCACCGTCCTGCTGCAGAGCGCCCTGACGCTGGTGATCGTGACGCCCTTCGCGCTACTGCTCATGGCCGGTTACGTGGACCTGTCCGTCGGCTCCACCGTGGGTCTCTCGGCCGTGGTCAGCGGTTGGACCATGCTGCAGGGCGTCGCCTGGCCGCTGGCGGCGCTCGTCGGAGTGCTGACCGGTCTGGTCGTGGGTCTCGTCCACTCGTGGCTGGTCGTCATCCGCGGGCTGTCGCCGATCATCGTCACCCTGGGCACGCTGTCGGCGGTCCGCGGCCTGTCGCAGATCGTGGCGCCGGACGCGCTGTACGGGTTCCCCGAGTCCTTCCTCGACTTCGGCACCGCCGGCGTGCTCGGGGTGCCGATCCTGGTCATCATCGCTGTCGTCGTCGTGACCGTCGGCGTCGTCATCCTCAACTGGACGGCTACCGGGAAGCACATCCTCGCCACGGGCGGTAACCCCGAGGCGGCGCGGGTCTCCGGTGTGAACATCACCCGGATCGGGATCTGGCTGTTCGTCATGACCGGGGCCGCCGCCGGACTGGGCGGCGTCATGCTCGCCGCCCGCGTGGGCAGTACCCCGGCCGCCACAGCCGGTCTCGGCCTGGAAATGGCGGTGCTCACCGCGGCGCTGCTGGGCGGCGTCGCCTTCACCGGTGGCCGCGGCACGATGCGGGGAGTCGTCCTCGGGGTGCTGTTCCTGGCACTGCTCCAGAACGGACTCACGATCCTCAACGTGCCGCCGTCGTGGTCGGTCGCGGCCCAGGGCACGGTGCTCGTCCTGGCGGCGTTCGCCGAGAAGCTGGCCGGCGCCCAGGCGGGGAAGGTCCGGAGCGCGGCAACTCCGGAGTGATACGTGGGCGCCCGGCCGGGCCGGTCGGGCGCCCACGGCGACCATCGAGAACGCAGAGGAGACAAGCAAGGGTGCCTGCTACGAACGCCGTCTACGGATACACCGACCGCCTGTCCTACGCGCCGGGCGACCGCGTGCGGGTGCACGTCAACGTCGACCGCCCGACGGCCGTGGACGTTCAGCTGGTCGAGCTGACCGGAGACGACGTGATCAGCGTCCCGTGGAGCGGTGCCGGAACTTTCGAGGCCCTGCCGCAGGAGCACTCCGTGGGCAGCTTCGCGGTGGTCGATCAGGCCTTCTCGCGGTCCGCCCACGACTTCACCTGCGGCATCTGGTTCTGGCCCACGGCGCCCGATCTGGCTGGCCGGCAGACGCTGCTGGCCGTCGACGGGGCCGACGGCCGCGGACTCGTCCTGGCTGTCGAGGGCGGCGACGTGGTCGCTGCCGTGGACGGTCCACAGGCGGTCTCCACGCAGGTCCGGGCGGGGGCAGCGCTCCGGTCCCGGACGTGGTACTTCGCCACGGTCGAGGTCACGCAGGGCAGCCTCACGGTGCGTGTGTCCGCGGTCGGGCCGAACCCCGTGACGTGCACGGGACACGGCGAGGCGGTCTCGCTACCCCACCTGGACGGCGCGCGGGTCAGCCTGGCGGGTGGGAAGGTGGCGCGCGTCGACCGGACGGACGGCGCCGTGCACGGCTCCGCGCGGGACCTCTTCAACGGCAAGCTCGAGGCGCCGTTCCTCGTCGCCGGCCGGCTGAGCTCCTCGGAACTGGCCAGGGCCGCATCCGGCGACACGACGGTGGCGGTCTCCGATGTCGCGCGCGTCCTCGGAGCCTGGGACTTCGCTCCCGCACGCCCGGGCAACGACATGACCGTGCGTGGCGTCGCGGGCTCGCCCGACGGGCTGCTGGTCAATCTGCCCGCGCGGGGCGTGACCGGAGTCGGTTGGTCGGGCAGCGTCACGAGCTTCGTGCACGCACCCGAGCAGTACGCCGCGGTGCACTTCCACGACGACGCCCTCAGCGACGTCGGCTGGTCGGCGCTGCTGGAGGCGAGCCTGCCTCACGACCTGCCCTCGGCGTTGTACGGCATCGTCCTGCGCGCGGAGGACCACACCGACGTCGTCCCGGTGACGCTGGTTCCGGCACCGGAGTCCGCACCTGCACCGATCCTCGTCGTGCTGCCGGTGTTCACCTACCTCGCCTACGCCAACGAGCACATGTTCGAGGGTGACGTCTCGGGGCTCCGAGCTGACATCCGTCTCGACCCGCGGGACGCCGTGCGGGTCGGGAGGCCCGAGTACGGCCTTTCGCAGTACGACCGCCACTCGGATGGCACTGGTGTCTTCTTCAGTTCCGCTGCGCGGGCCATTCTCACCATGCGCGCCGACTACGAGATGTGGCTGACCGAATCGGGCCGGGGCTATTCCGGCGACATGTACCTCCTGCGCTGGCTGCGTGGCGAGGGCTGCACGTTCGACGTCGTCACCGACCTCGAGGTGCACCAGCAGGGTCACGCCCTCCTGTCCCGTTACGCCGTCGTGGTCACCGGTGCGCACCCGGAGTACACCTCCGCCGAGATGAACGCGGGACTGCAGGCTTACCGTGACTCCGGCGGGAACCTGATGTACCTCGGCGGTAACGGCTTCTACCAGGCAACCGGTGTTCTCAGCGAGAGTCCGCTGATCACGGAGATCCGGCGCGGGAATGCCGGGGTGCGTGGCTGGGACTCCGAGCCCGGTGAGGTGACTCTGCTGAGCTCGGGAGAGCCGGCCGGTCTGTGGCGGCATCGCGGGCGCGCCCCGCAGGCTCTCGTCGGGGTGGGCTTCTGCGCCCAGGGCTGGGACCGCTCGTCCCCCTATCGGCGTTCGGCCGCGAGCTACGCCGACGACGTGAGCTGGATCTTCGACGGCGTCGAGGGCGACGTCTTCGGTTCGGTGGGTCTCGTCCGTGGCGGTGCAGCGGGTGATGAGATCGACCGCGCCGACACCACTCTGGGCACGCCGCCCGGGACGGTGGTGCTGGCCAGCTCCTTCGGGCACAGCGACGAGTACCAGCGGGCGATCGAGGAGCTGGGCATGAACCTGCCAGGTCTGGGCGGTGGGACGACGGATCCGGAGGTTCGCGCCGACGTGACCTACACGCCGGTTCCCGGTGGCGGTGCCGTCTTCTCGGTCGGCTCGATCGCCTGGACGGGTGCGCTGGTCGGCAAGGAGGCCGACCCGGGGGTCGTCGCTGTCACCAGGAACGTCCTGCGCAGGTTCGCGGCGGCGTCCGGTCGCGTTGTTCCCGCTGTCGACGAGACGAAGGTGGACTGACATGGCATCGGACGGGAAGACCAGTCACTCCGCCGTCGGTACCGACCGCGTCAAGCGCGGCATGGCCGAGCAGCTCAAGGGCGGGGTGATCATGGACGTCGTCACCCCGGAGCAGGCGAAGATCGCCGAGGACGCCGGCGCGGTCGCCGTGATGGCGCTGGAGCGGGTGCCCGCCGACATCCGCGCGCAGGGCGGCATCGCGCGGATGAGCGACCCCGACATGATCGAGGGGATCATCGGCGCGGTCTCGATCCCGGTGATGGCCAAGGCCCGGATCGGGCACTTCGTCGAGGCGCAGGTCCTGCAGAGCCTGGGCGTGGACTACATCGACGAGTCCGAGGTGCTCACCCCGGCCGACGAGGCGCACC
>NZ_SPQM01000041.1 GCF_004570345.1 Blastococcus sp. CT_GayMR20
GACCAGCCGGGTCCGGGGCGGGCGCCCGCGCCGGCGGCCGCGCCCGCACGGGCGCGGCGCCAGGTCTCGGCGTCCACGCCCTCGGGAACCTGGCGGAAGTCGGGACCGAAGGCGTCGTACCGCTTGCGGGTCTCCGGATCACTGAGGACGTCGTAGGCCTCAGAGATCTCCTTGAACTTCTCCTCCGCGCCCGGGTCCTTGTTGACGTCGGGGTGGTACTGGCGGGCCAGCTTGCGGTACGCGCGCTGGATCTCCTCGGAGCTGGCGCCACGGGTCACCCCGAGCGCTGCGTAGTAGTCACGGTCGCCCATCACTGCGCCCCTGCATTCCTCCGGTCGTCGCCACCACCCCCACCGCTGGCCTCCGCCTCGGTGTGACGACCGTTGTCCTTGCCTGCGGCAACGACTACGGAGGCCGGGCGAAGCTGGTGGTCGCCTTCGCCGTAACCGGCTCTGAGCACCTGGACGACCGTGCCCGGCGCTGCGTGCGGGTCTGACCGGGTGGCTACCGCCTCGTGGCGGGCAGGATCGAAGGTGGTGCCCACATCGTCTCGCCGTGGATACCCGAGGCCGCGCAGCACGCCCAGGGCCTGGTCGAGGACGGCTCGGACGCCGTCGACGATGGCGCTGGGACTGGCCCCGGAGTGAGCCAGCGCAAGCTCAAGGTTGTCCACTACTGGCAGCCAAGCCGCAGCCACCCGGGCTCGTTCCTGGGTGCGCTGTTGTTCGACGTCTCGCGCGGCCCGCTTTCGCATGTTGTCCAGATCGGCCAGCGCGCGCCGCCACAGGTCTTCCAGTTCGGCGACGCGCAGTGCCAACTGTTCGATGGCAGCCTGACCGTCAGAGTCGGCGGCGGGAGTGGTGGACGCGGCTGTGGTTGATCCGGGCACCGGGCCCGTCCCGCCTGCCGTGGCGGGCCCGGCGGGACGGGACGGCGGGGTGGGGATGTCCTTGTCGGGCATGGCTGCCTCACTCGTCGACGACTTCGGCGTCGATCACGTCATCGTCGCCGGGGCCGCCCGCGGCTCCTCCCTGCCCGGCCGGATCGGACCCCGACTGCGGGCCGGCGCCGTTGGACGGGCCGGCGGCCAGGCCGTGGAAGATCTGCTGCAGCTCACCGGTCAGCGACCGCAGCCGGTCGATCGGAGAGTCGTCCTTGACCGCCTGCCGGGCGTCGGTGATGAGCATCTCCGCCCGCGCCTTCTCGTGCACCGGCACCGCGTCGCCGAGCTCGGCTAGCCGCCGCTCCACCTGGTAGGCGGCCGAGTCGAGGGTGTTGCGCGCCTCGACCAGCTCGCGCAGCCGGGCGTCCTCGGCGGAGTGCTGCTGCGCATCGGCCACCATCCGCTCCACCTCGCCCTTGTCCAGGTTGGAGGACTCGCTGATGGTGATCTGCTGCTGCTGCCCGGTGTCCTTGTCTTTCGCAGTCACGTTGAGGATGCCGTTGGCGTCGATGTCGAAGGTGACCTCGACCTGCGGCACCCCGCGCGGCGCCGGCCGGATGTTCTCCAGCTTGAACCGGCCCAGCACCCGGTTGTCGCTGGCCCGCTCCCGTTCGCCCTGCAGCACGACGATGTCGACGGCGGGCTGGTTGTCCTCGGCGGTGGAGAAGACCTCGGAGCGGCGGGCCGGGATGGTGGTGTTGCGCTCGATGACCTTTGTCATCACCCCGCCCATCGTCTCCACACCCAGCGACAGCGGGGTGACGTCGAGCAGCAGGACGTCCTTGACCTCGCCCTTGATCACCGCGGCCTGCAGCGCGGCGCCCAGCGCGACCACCTCGTCGGGGTTGACCGACATGTTCGGGTCCTTGCCGCCGGTCAGCCGGCGCACCAGGTTCTGCACCGCCGGGATCCGGGTCGAGCCGCCGACCAGGATCACCTCATCGATGTCGTCGGCGCTCACCTTCGCGTCGGCCATCGCCTGCTGCACCGGGCCCATGCACCGCTCCACCAGGTCGGCGGTGATCGACTCGAACGTCGACCGCCGCAGGGTGGTGTTCAGGTGCTTGGGGCCGTTGGCGTCCGCGGTGATGAACGGCAGGTTCACGCTGGTCTCGGCGACCGAGGAGAGCTCGACCTTGGCCTTCTCCGCGGCCTCGAACAGCCGCTGCAGCGCCTGCGGGTCCTTGCGCAGGTCGATGCCCTCGGCCCGCTGGAACTCCTCGGCCAGGTGGTCGACGATCCGGCGGTCGAAGTCGTCACCGCCGAGGTGACCGTCGCCGGCGGTGGCGCGGACCTCCACCACGCCGTCGCCGACGTCCAGGAGGCTGACGTCGAACGTGCCGCCGCCGAGGTCGAAGACCATCACCGTCTCGTTCTTCTTCTTGTCCAGGCCGTAGGCCAGCGCCGCCGCGGTCGGCTCGTTGACGATCCGCAGCACCTCGAGCCCGGCGATGCGCCCGGCGTCGCGGGTGGCCTGCCGCTGCGCGTCGTTGAAGTACGCCGGCACCGTGATCACGGCCTCGGTGATCTTCTCCCCGAGGTACTTGGACGCGTCGTCGACCAGCTTGCGTAGCACCTGCGCGGAGATCTCCTCCGGCGCGTACTGCTTGCCACGGACGTTGAACCGCACCGCGCCCTCGGGCCCGGAGACGACGTCGAAAGTGACCGCGTCCTTCTCGCTGACCACCTCGTCGTACCGGCGGCCGATGAACCGCTTGGCCGAGGAAATGGTGCCCTTGGAGTTCAGGATCGCCTGCCGGCGGGCCAGCTGGCCGACCAGCCGCTCACCGGACTCGGTGAACGCCACCACCGACGGGGTGGTGCGCGAACCTTCGGCGTTGGCGATGACGGTGGGCTTGCCGCCCTCGGTGACCGCGATCACCGAGTTCGTGGTGCCCAGGTCGATACCGACCGCCTTAGCCATCTCAACCTCCTGGGTGCTCGTAGGGAAACGAATTCGAAAGACTTAGCTGACAGGGGATGCATCGAGGCCCGGTGGCGGGCTAGGGCTCGAGGGTCGGCACGCCGGGGACCGCCTCGCCGAACACAAGCTGCTCACCGGAGAGCAGCGGCGCCTGGCGGCGGACCGCCTGCCGTCCGGCGTCCACACGCTGGCGGGGACGGTCCGGATCGGCCTCGCCGTCCGCCGGCTCGACGAGCGGCACGGTGCGCACGGCGTCGAGCTGGACGTGGATCCAGGTCGCCCCGCAGCGCGGACAGATGAGGGATCCGGGCGCGGTGGGGGCCGGCACCGGGATGCCGTTGAGGGAGTAGTACTCCCAGTCCAGGCCGTGCCCGTCCTCGACGTGCTGCACGTCGTAGTCGGTGCTCCAGGTGTGCCCGCAGCCGGCGCAGGTGAAGCGGTAGCGCTCCACCGCAACTTCTCTGAGCACCTCTCCTCACCTCCTCTCAACCGTCATGGCCGCGCACCAACTGGGGACCTGGGGCAGCCCGCCGAACCCCTCAGCGGGCGGGTGGGCGGTGCGCCCGCCGCGGGCTCGCACACCGCCCACCGCGCAGCTCAGCTCGGCTGGCCGCCGCCTCCGCCGCCGGACTTGGCGCCGCTCTTCTGCGAGCCGCCGGCCGACAGCTGCTGCTGCCCGCCGCCACCGGTCTGCACCTCGATCCGGCGTGGCTGAGCCGACTCGGCCATCGGGATGGTCAGCTTCAGCACGCCGTTGTTGTACGTGGCCGCCACCTTCGTGGTGTCCAGGGCGTCGCCGACCTGCAGCTGCCGGGTGAAGGTGCCCTGCGGGCGCTCGGCGAGCAGGACGTTGTGGCCCTCCTCGTACTCCGCGCCGCGCTCGGCCCGGATGGTCAGCACGTTGCGTTCGCAGGTGATCTCCACGCTGCCCGGGTCGATGCCCGGCAGGTCAAGGGCGACGTGGTAGCCGTCATCGCCCTGCCAGACGTCCATCGGCATGCCCATCGGCGTCCGCCGACCCGACACCAGCTGGCTGGTCAGCCGGTCAAGACCCCGGAACGGGTCCCCGAACGGCTCGAAACGCATCACGCTCATGGTCATGCTCCTTCCTGACTGTGGTGGTTCTTCTGTGGTGATTCGTGCCCGTGAGCTTGGCGGGCACGAAGCCTTGACTGGCTCGGTGAGGCGGGCGCCGCCGAGCGGAAAGCGAGACTCAGCGCGGGTGCGGATCTCTGGTGCATCGCTCAGCTCCTGTGGACCACGACGACGGGCTTCCTGTGAAGGCACCATGCGGCGGCCAGGAGGACGACACTGACGATCAGGGCGTAGATGCCCAGCACCGTGGCCAGCGCGACGGCTCCGACGTCTGGCCGAAGCAGCACCGCGATGCCCACTACCACTGAGATGATGCCGGCGGCCGCGAGCAAGGCCTCACCGGTTCTCGCCTCACGCGGCCGCAGTCCGGAGGGAACCTCCAACAGGCCGGTGACAGCCGCGGTCGCCTGCAACAGGCCGGTGATGATGGCCCAGGCACCGGCCAACAGCACTAGGGCGAGCCCGGTGATCTGCGGCCACAGCAGGCTCATCAGGCCGGCGAGCAGGCCGGCAAGACCGGCCAGCAGGTGTGCCCATCGCGGCCGTTCCTGACCCGTCCCGCGGGCGAGAGCGCTGCCGACCAGCCCAGCGCCGTCCACCATCGCGTACGCCCCGAACAACAGGGCCAGCGCAAGCATGGTGACCTCGGGCCACACAAGCGCCAGAACACCGAAGAGCAACGCCAGCAGACCCCGCAGCGCCAGCGTCGTCGTGAGCAGCTGCCCGGCGATGAGCCGTGTCCTGCGCTGGCCACGCCCGCCGGCGTCTACGCCGCCGATGTCTGATCTCTGGGCTTCCCACCTGACGCCGCCGGCCCGAGTGGGCAGTGAGATGCGAGCTTCCATCGCGACCATCTGCTCCTTCCTTGAGGGATCGGTCGCATCCCCTCACTTCCCCAAACCTGCAGCCGCAAACATAGATTTTCTGCAGTTGGGACTAGTGGTTCGCATCAGGGTTACCGTGTGCGCTCAGGCCAGCCGCCGACGTGCCACATGCAGGCATATCGCGAGGGCCCCGCTGGGATCGGTCCGCGCTGCGCTCGGCGGCGGCCGAGCTGCCCTGCCCGAGCCGGGACGCGGCGCCGAGGGGGCCTGCGACACGGCCTGGGCCCGGCGTCAGGAAACAGGGAGCCGCGCGGCGCCTCTCCAGCTGCTGTCCGGGCTCGCCTGCCAGCTGGCGGGTTCAGTTACGCGGGGACCAGCTGTGCATGGTTGCCCACATCTGCTTCCGGCGGCGATGACTCGTTGTGCTCACGTTCGTAACGGGCAGTCGAGGAGGTCCCGAGCGCGATCACCACTGCGGTGAGCACGAGAAACCCGAGCAGGGTCAGCACCGACCAGACCAACATCCCTTCCCCCCTTCGGTACGTCGGCCGCGTCTTGGCCGTGTTCACAACCTTTACGTTCTCCCATCGCGGCTTTGGCGAAACATCTCCAGGCACGCTCTTTTGTCCTGCAACGGCAGTTATGGCGGTGCCTGTCCGCGGGCTCAGTAGAGGGCGGCGCGGGCGTGGGCCTGGCGTCGTCGGCGCCACCAGGACCAGTCGGCGGTGTGGTCCAGGTCGGGTCTCGGGGCGCGGATGAGGGTGTTGAGGCAGCCGCCGCAGTTCGGGCCCGGTCAGCGCGATGAGCTGGTCGTTTCAGGCTGCGGAGCCTCCTTTTCCGCGGTGGCGCGGGTGGCGCTCAGATAGGCGTGGGCGAGCATGGCCAGGGTGATGTGCCGGTACCAGGCGGTGTAGTCACGCACCTGATAGGAGGCCAGCCCGGCCTCGTTCTTGGCGGCGGCGAAGCACTCCTCGATGCGCCAGCGGCTGCCGGCCACCGCGATGAGCTGCTCGAGGCTGGTCTCGGCCGGTCCGGCGCAGACGTAGAAGGCCAGTTCGGCCTGCTCGCCGTCGGTGGGGGTGCTCAGGCGGGCGAGCACCCAGCGCGCCCAGCCGGGATCGGGCCCGGTCAGCACCTCGACCCGCGCCCAGTCGCAGAGGCGCAAGCCGTGCGCACCGGCGCCGGCCGACCGGCGCTGCCAGGCCGACTCGGGCAGCTCGGCGATCAGCGCGCGGACCCGGCGCTGGCGCCAGTCGACGGTGGCCACGGTGTCGTTCGACCGGGTGGCCAGCACGTAGGGCAGGCCGTGCTGCTCGCACCAGACGCGTAGCCGTCTGCCCTGGCCGTAGATCTCATCGGCGGTCAGCCAGCCGGCCGGCACGCCGGCATCCAGGGCGCGGGTGAGCATGCGGCGGGCCAGCTCGGGCTTGGTGGCGAACCCGACGTCGTCGCCGATGCCGGCGGCCCGGGCGCGATCGCGGTCGTCGGTCCAGGCCCGCGGCAGGTAGAGCTCCCGGTCGATCAGCGCCCCTCCGGCGCCGGTGGCGTAGGCGCAGAAGACGCCGATCTGGCAGTTGTCGATCTTGCCGGTCGTGCCGGTGTACTGCCGGGCCACCCCCGCCGAGCGGGTGCCCTTCTTGATGAACCCGGTCTCGTCGGCGATGAGCACTCCGCCGGGGCCGAGCCGCTCCACCACGTAACCGCGCAGCTGGTCGCGGACCGCCTCGGCGTTCCAGTCCGCGGTGCGCAGCAGCCGCTGCATCCCGTCCGGAGACACCTCGCCGGCGGCCTCGGCCAGCGTCCAGCCGTTCTTGCGCTCCAGCTGGCCAAGCAGGCCGCGCAGATAGGCCAGCACCCGAGCCCGCGGCTCGGCCCGGGCGAACGCACCGGCGATTCGGGCGTGCACTTCCTCCAGGCCCGCCGCCCAGTCCTGCACTTCGGCCACCAGGCCATTGCAGCGCATCCGGAGACGCTGCTACCAGCCCCCAGCCGATCCCGGCAGCGACACGGACGAGTGCCGTTGCAGTATTCAGTGCTGGTCAGCGGACCGTCCCCGGTCAAGTCCCCTGGCTGGTTTGCTGACGGAGCGCTCCGTGCATGATCGTTCTATGCCACCTGCTTCCGCGAAGAATGGGGCCGAGCCGCTGGGGTTTCACAGTGCCGTCGAGGGACAACCGACGGCAGAAAGCCTGGGCGAGGCACTGCTGGGTTCACTGCTCGATCGCGCCCACGTCATGCCGCCTCGACTGGTGGGACCGCTGGTGGCGCAGGAGATCCACGCCGTCGGCGGAAGCGAGATCGCGATCTTCCTGCAGGACTACGACCAGGTCCACCTCCAGCCGCTGGAAGGCGATGGCTTGGTCGGGGAACGGGTCCTCATCGACGGCAGCCTGGCCGGGCGGGCCTTCGCCACCGACACCCCGGTCGAAGAGCAGCTCCCGGACGGCTCGGTGCGCATATACCTGCCGATGCTCGATGGGTCGGACCGGATCGGGGTTCTGTCGCTGCGCCTTCCGGGCGTGAACGACGTTGATCGGCGCCTCGCACAACGGCTGGCCGGCCTGGTCGCCGACCTCATCGTGACCAAGTCTGGATACACCGACACCTTCGCCCAGACCCGCACCGCGCAGCCGATGAGCGTCGCAGCGCAGTTGCTGCGGCGGGCCCTGCCACCGCTGACCATGACGAATCCGGACGTGGAACTGGCCGGCGCCCTCGAACCGGCCTATCGGGTCGGCGGCGACAGCTTCGACTACGCGATGAACGACCACGTGCTGCACTTCGGCGTATTCGATGCCATGGGCCACGGTCTCGAGGCGGCAGCGGTGGCCACCGTCGTCATCGCTGCCTACCGCCATGGGCGCCACATCGGGTTGGAACTTCCCGAGCTGTACGCGGCGATGGATCAGGTCGTCGCCGAGGCCTTTCCAGACCGGTTCGCCACCGCCCAGATCGGCCGCCTGGACACCGAGCGTGGCGAGTTGACGTGGATCAACGCCGGACATCCTGCGCCACTGTGGGTGCGCGACGGCAAGGTGATCGGCGAGTTGACTGGGACCGTCACTCGGCCGGTCGGCTTCGGAGGCGCGGTCGCCGGGGTGATGTCGGTGCGGCTGGAGCCCGGCGACCGACTACTCGTGTTCACCGACGGCGTCATCGAGGAACGGCTGGAGGGCGGCGAGCAGTTCGGCGAGTCCCGACTCCACCAGATCCTGGAGCAGATTGGCGCCCAGCGGCTCCCTGCCGCTGAGACCGTCCGGAGGCTGTCCCACGCGCTCATGGCCGCCCGTTACGGGCATACCAGCGACGACGCCTCACTGCTGTTGATCGAGTACAAGGGGGCGCCGCGGGACGACGAACTGGCCATCGACATTCCAGAGGCCAGTCCGACTGGTCACGGCAATCGTCAGCGCTGACAGGACGGCGCTTCTGTCGCCTGGTGACTGCCTCGGTCGCAACCCGAACGGTGTCGCATTCCCGGTCTCATTGGTGCCCGGGAGCTGCCGCCGCGTGTCACTTGGTCCGGCGGAGGAGCAGCAGGGAATGTGCGCCGAGCACCAGGACGTCGCCAGCGGCGTGCCCGACGACCGGGTTGCGAGAACAACGAGAAGTTGGTGCCGCTGCCGTCATACGTGGCACCCAGCGGAAGGGCTGCCCCGGCCAGATCTCCACTCCCTCATCTTCGGGGACCGGCGATTGACCATCGGCTCCGGCCCCAGCGAGTCGACGGGCCGCGACGAGCCCCACAGTGGTTGAACTCTCACTCAGCGTCTCGCTAATCTTCCATGCACTGATCTCCGGTTCGGGCCTCTATCGCTCGCGATCAGCGCCGCCGAAGACCAGCGCCCAAGCCACCCACCCGCGGAACGCCGAGGCGAGGCAAGCCACTGAGTCCCGGCCTCCCTCGGTTGCGACGGATAGACCCCTGGCGCAGCCTCGCCCGTGGCGTCCCTACCGTGAGGGTGTGCTCGGTCTCCCCCAACGCATTCGGGCTTGTCTTTTCGACATGGACGGAGTCGTGACGCAGACCGCCACCGTCCACCAGGCCGTGTGGAAACGGGTGTTCGACGACTTCCTGCAGTCGACCTACCCCGGGCAGCGCCCGTTCAGCCTCGAGGACTACCGCCGCTACGTCGACGGCAAGCCGCGGGCGGACGGTGTCCGCGACTTCTTGGCCCACCGCGGCATCGTCCTGCCCGAGGGCAGCCCGACGGATCCGCCGGGGGCGGTTACCGTGCACGGCCTGGCCCAACGCAAAGATGAGCTCTTCCGGCGCCAGCTGAACGACCATGGCGTCGCCGTCTACCCCGACGCGGCGCGCTACCTGGAGGCAGTCAAGAACGCCGGTCTGCTCGCCGCGGTCGTGACGGCCTCGGTTCACGGTGCCGAGGTGCTGGCCTCCAGTGGGCTCTCCCGGCTGATCGATGTCCGGATCGACGGCATCATTGCCGCCCGCGACGGTCTGCGCGGAAAGCCGGCGCCCGATACCTTCCTCGCTGCGGCGCGAGCATTGGGTGTGCCGCCGGCACAGGGGGCCGTGTTCGAGGACGCGCTCGCCGGAGTGCTCGCCGGCCGGGCAGGGGGGTTCGGTTACGTCGTCGGCGTGGACCGGGTGGGGCAGGCATCTGAACTTCGAGCCCAGGGCGCCGATGTCGTCATCGCCGACCTGGAGCAGCTGCTGGCCCCGTCGTAGCCGGCTCGTAGCCACCCTCGCTGGCTGACAGTTCTGATCGCGAGTGCGGTCTTCATGGTGATGTCCACGTGGCGACGTGGTCGCGAGATGGTCACCGTGCGTCGGCGGGCCCTGGAAGGCCCGCTGGATGATGTCGTGTGCACGGTCCAGGCTCGCCGCGTGCACCGGGTGCCGGGCGTTGCGGTCCTTCCGCATGCGGCGAAGGAAACGGCCCCGCTGGCCCTGCGTGCCAACATCGAGCACAACCGGCTGGTGCATGAACAGGTGGTCATCATCTCCGGGCGCACCGAGCCCGTGCCGCACATTCCGTGGAGTCGGCGGCTCACTGTTGAGTACGTGGGTGATCACAGGAAGGGATACTGCACGTCGATGTCGCATTCGGATTTCAGGACAAGATGGACTTTCCTGAAGTTCTGCGGCGGGCCCTAGCGCAAGACCATGGAGGCGCAGGACCCGGCGTTGACCTGAACAGGTCGACATCTGACGAGCCACAGACTGCAACGGCCGGCCCCCGAGCGGGGACCGGCCGTTGCGAGCACGTGGCCTCTCAGCGGGACTGGTTCTCCGCCTGCCACATCCAGTAATGCTTCTCCAGGGCCGCGGTGATCTCGATCAGCAGATCCTGGGTCACCTGGTCCTCCTCGGTCGCGTCGATGCGTTCGCGCATACGGGCGACCATCTGGTCGAAGACGTCGACGAAGAACGCGATCGCATCCTCGGTCTGGATCCACTCGACCGGAGGCTGGGGCACCCGGCTCTGCGCCCGCAGGGCGTCGACGCGGCCGTCGGGCAGGACGCCGATCGCGGCCGCGCGCTCGGCCGCCACGTCGGTGTACTGCCGAGCCGTGTCCACCACGTCGTCGAGCTGCAGGTGGATGCTGCGGAAGTTGCGGCCCACGATCGTCCAGTGCACCTGCTTGGCGATCAGGCTCAGGTCGCTGAGGTCGACCAGGGTGCCCTGCAGCGCCTCACCGGCGATCTTCTGAACGTTCTCGGGAAGGGGGCTCTTGATCAGTGCCATCTCCGACTCCCTCCTCGTCGTGGATGTTGTTGGACATTCATCGGTTGTTCGTAGTCAGCGCCCCCGTAGACCACGATGGGCCTGGCTGACGGTCAGGCGAGGTCTGCCTTGCCGAACAGCGGGGCGTAGCCAGCCGGGAGCTGGGTGAGGATCTGGTTGAGCTCTCCGCCGCTGACCGCCTCGGCCAGTGTGGTGAGCACGGCGCTGGCGTCCCACCGTGCGGTCTCCTCGGTGGCGGACAGTTCTCCGGCCACTCGGCGCAGGAACTCCTCCACACCGAACGCCTCCTGGGGTCCGGCGGTGAGCACGGCGTCCTGCAGCTCGCCCGGGAGTTGGGCAGCGAGGTCCTTGCGCTCGCCGTCCACCAGTCGCTGGCCGAGCAAGCCGAGCACGGCGCGTGTCGCGCGGTCGGCTTCGGTCTGGTCGGCGTACTCGCCGTGTTCGCGGACCTTGGCGAGGAACTCGTCGTATCGCATGACGCTCCTTCCTTGCTCCTGTTGCATGCACCGGGATCACGAGCGGGGGCCTTGTCAGGTCCTGCGGGGTTCGGCGGTCGGGTCAGATCAGCCTGTGCCGGGCGAGTACCCACTGCAGCTCTCGCGGGGTCGGCTGTTCCAGCCACTCGCCCGCGACGTTGACGACAGGGTTGCGCAGGTCACCGCCGGCCATCCAGCGCAGCCGCCGCTTCATCTCCGGGTGCAGGTCGAGGTCGACGTACCGGTAAGGCACACCGGCCCGATCCAGGATGCGGCGAGTCATCTGCGTGATGCCGCACCACCGGTTGCCGTAGACGGTGACCGGAGCGACGGCGACGGCCGGGCGCACACCGGGCATGACGGGGGCCGTCATGCTGATACCTCCCTCCTTGTCAGCTTGGTGTGATGGGGGCTCGCGCTCAGGCCGCCGATGGCTGGTCCGTCAGCCGGTCGAGCGCGGCGAACAGGTCGTAGATGTCAGGCAGGTGCTCCACCCGTGGGGACACATCGGCGTAGCGGATCACCCCGTCGGCGTCGATGACGTACAGCGCACGGTCACTGAAGCCGTCGGATTCCCGCCACACGCCGTACCGGCGGGCGACTTCTCCCTTGGGGTGGAAGTCCGCCAGCAGCGGGAAGGTGATCCCGCGAACGGCGGCCCAGGCGCCATGGCTGTAGATCGAATCGACCGAGACCCCGATCAGCGCCGCACCGCGGGCCTCGAACTCCGCCAGCTCCTGCTGGTAGAGCTCCAGCTGGCGGCTGCATCCGGGGCTCCAGTCCAGCGGGTAGAAGACCAGCACGACGGGGCGGCCGCGAAAGTCGGACAGGCTGACCGGCTGGCCGTTGACGTCAGGCAGGGTGAAGTCCGGCGCCAGCGTGCCCACCGGGAGGCCGGTGGACTCGGCTGCTCCGCTCATCGGCGGTGCGGTCAGGTACAGGTCGGCCACGTCCTGCAGCGTGGTGCCGGTGGCTCCCGACGGGTCCGGCGCTGGCGACGGGGCCTGCCGCGCCACTTCCTGCACGATCGCGTGTAGGACCGAGAGCGCCTCGGTCGTCGGCGAGTCGTCCAGCTGGTCGCCGAGTTCGGCGAAACGCTCCTCCAGCTGCTGGAGCCGACTGGGCGCCACAGGCATCACAGCGGATGACGTCATGGCATCACACCTCTTCGTCAGTGAACGGCTTCGTCAGTGCACGGCGGGGACGCCCGGCGTCCCGGGTCGGCGCCGCCGTGGGCGCCGACCCGGAACGAAGACCGGGCGGCCGGGTGAGCGACCACCCGAGGGACGGCGGGGTATGCGGTGAGGCCGCATCCCGGTCAGCTGCTGATCTGGATCCGGCGGGGCTTGGCCTGCTCGGGCTTGGGCACGCGCACAGTCAGCACGCCGTCGTCGAGGTGAGCGCTGACCTTGTCCGCGTCGACGTCGGCGGGCAGGGTGACCGAGTAGTGGAACTCCCCGACCCGGCGGGTGCGTCGGCGCAGGATTCCGGTGCGCTCCTTCTCCTTGACCTCACCGGAGACGGTGAGCTGGCGGTCGCTGAGCTGGATGTCGATGTCCTCGCGCTTGATCCCAGGCAGATCGATCTCGACGACGTAGGCGTCGTCGGTCTCCTCCACGTCGGCCAGCGGAGCCCAACCCTGGAGGCCGCCGCTGGCGTTGGCCTCCCACAGGGAGTTGACGCGCTGGGTGAGCTCGTCCAGCTCACGGAAGGGATCCCAGCCGGCGACTGCGCGCGAACGGGAACGGACAGGCAGTGTCATCTGAGTCAACCTCCTTTGCGAACCGGAAGGATGTGAACTGCGACTGTGAAGTACTCCAGCCGGCGTTTACTTAAACCTGCAGTGTTGACTATAGATTCCCCGGAAGAGTTGCGTCACCAGACGTCCGCTTCAGGTCGCGGAAGTCGGTCGACCTGCGGAGGGCTGGCGGGAGACGTCCGCCGTGACCCCCGTTCAGTTTGCGACCTGCCGGGGAGCGCCTCGTCCTTCGAGCGGCGGAGAAGCGGGCATGGGAGAGAGCGGTCGACTGCTGTCGGCGTTGCGCGCGGCCGAGACGAACTCTCGCCGCGGATCGAGGACCTGGCCTAGTGCGATGACCTCGCGACGGAACAACGAGGCCAGCAGCCAGTCGGCGACGATCCGGACCTTGCGGTCGAACGTCGGCATGCGGCTGACGTGATAGGCGCGGTGCATCAGCCAGGCCGGCCACCGCCTGAGTTTGATCCCGTAGACCTGGGCCACCCCCCGGTGCAGCCCCAAGCTGGCGACCGACCCGACATAGCGGTGCCGGTAGGGCACCGGTTCCTGCCCGGCCAGCACCTTGACGATGTTGTCGGCCAGCCGCTTGGCCTGCCGGACGGCGTGCTGGGCGTTGGGCGCGGTGGTCGCGCCTGGCTCGGTCAGGTCCGGCACGGCGGCGAGATCCCCGGCCGCCCAGGCGTCGCGCAGGCCGGTCACCTGCAGCGTCGCGTCGCACCGCACCCGGCCGCGGCCGTCGACCGGCAGGTCGGTGTGCGCCACGACCGGGTTCGGTTTCGTTCCGGCCGTCCAGACCAGTGTCTCGCCGGCGAACTGCTCGCCGTCGAAGAGCCGGACCACCCCGTCGTCGGACACCGACTCCAGCCGGGTGTTCAGCCGCACCTCGATGCCCCGGGCCTTCAGTTGACGCACCGTCCACGCGGCCAGGTCGAGGTCGACCTCGGGCAGGATGCGGCCGGTCGCCTCGACCAGCACCCAGCGCATGTCGGCCGGGGAGAGCCGCGGGTGGTAGTGCTCGATGGCATAGCGGGCCATGTCCTCCAGCTCGGCCAGCGCCTCGATGCCGGCGTAGCCACCGCCGACGAACGTGAAGCTGAGTGCCCTGCGGCGCACCGCGGGGTCGTCCGTAGAGCTGGCGGCGTCGAGCCGGGCCAGGACGTGGTTGCGCAGGTAGATGGCCTCGCCGACGGTCTTGAAGCCGATGCCGTGCTCGGCCAGCCCCGGGATCGACAGGGTGCGGGCCACCGAGCCGGCGGCCATGACGAGCACGTCGTAGGAGAGCTCGAAAGGCGCTCCTTCCAGTGGGGCGACGTGGGCGGTGCGCTCGGCGTGGCACAGGCCGGTCACCGCGCCGGTGATGATCCGGCAGCCGCGCAGTGTCCGGCGCAGTGGGACGACGACGTGCCGCGGTTCGACCGAGCCGGCGGCGGCCTCGGGCAGGAACGGCTGGTAGGTCATGTGCGGCTGTGGGTCGACCACCACGATCTCGGCCTGCCCGCGGACGAGCCGCTTCTGCAGCCGCAGCGCGGTGTAGAGGCCGACGTAGCCCCCGCCCACCATCAGGATCACGGGTCGCTGAGCCATGCCAGATGGCTAACCGCGACGGCCGGGGACGCAACCTCACGACCTCGACCCGGACCTGTGTGTCCGGTCACACCGGCCGGCAGGTGCGGCCGGTGTGGGCCTGTCCCGGTGCTTTGGGTGGCACCCGGACGGGCCAGCCCACGAACGCGGTACAGAGTCGGGGGTTTGCTGGACACGACCTAGTCGAGCTAACGCTCACCGATCGGCACCGGTTCACCGGGCCGACTGGCGTGCGCCGCTGGGTTGGGGTGTTCTGCCGCGGACGGGAGCATGGTGTCCTCGAGCGCCCGCCGGGGCAGCCCCGCGGCCTCGTAGGCCTGCTCGGCGTCGAGGGTCTCGGCCGCCAACAGCGCCCGGGCGAGGCGGTCGAGGCGCTCCCGGTGCTCGGTCAGGGTGACGCGGGCCTGGGCGTAGCACTCGTCGAGGATCCGCCGCACCTCAGCGTCGACCAGCTCGCGGGTGGCCGGCGCCGGCCCGCTGCCGTCCAGGGCGAGGGGCTGCTCGGTGCGCGGATCGGGTAGCACCGAGACCGGCCCGACGGCCTCGGACATGCCCCACCGGCCAACCATCTGCCGGGCGATCTTGGTGGCCTGTTCGAGGTCGTTCTCCGCCCCGGTGGTGATGTCGCCGTAGATCAGTTCCTCGGCCGCCCGACCGCCGAGCGCACCGACGATCCGCCCCCGCAGATAGCGTCGGCTGTAGCCGTAGCGGTCGGTCTCTGGGCTCTGCAAGGTGACGCCGAGAGCCATCCCGCGCGGGATGATCGAAATCTTGCGCACCGGGTCCGCACCAGGGGTGAGCATGCCGAGCAGCGCATGCCCGGACTCGTGATACGCGGTGCGCTCCCGCTCCTCGGGAGTCAACAGGATCTTGCGCTCCGCGCCGAGGACGATCTTCTCCAGCGCGTCGGTGAGGTCGGCCATCTGCACACGGTCGTGATTGCGACGGGCGGCGAGCAGCGCGGCCTCGTTGACCAGGTTGCGCAGGTCGGCGCCGACCATGCCCGGCGTGGCGGAGGCGAGCACGGCCAGGTCGACGTCGTCAGCGATCGGCACGCCGCGGGTGTGGACAGCAAGGATCTGCTGACGGCCGGTGGTATCCGGCGGGTTGACCGCCACCCGGCGGTCGAACCGGCCGGCCCGCAGCAGCGCGGGATCGAGGATCTCCGGGCGGTTGGTCGCCGCCATGACGACCACGCCCTCGCTGCCGTCGAAGCCGTCCATCTCGGTGAGGATCTGGTTGAGGGTCTGCTCGCGCTCGTCGTGCCCGCTGAGGCTGACGCCGCCGCCGCGAGCCCGGCCGATCGCATCGAGTTCGTCGATGAAAATGATCGCCGGGGCTTCCTTCTTGGCCTGCTCGAACAAGTCCCGGACCCGGCTGGCGCCGACGCCGACGATCATCTCGATGAACTCGGCGGCCGAGACTGAAAAGAAGGGCACACCGGCCTCGCCGGCGACGGCGCGGGCCAGCAGGGTCTTGCCGGTGCCCGGTGGTCCGGTGAGCAGCACTCCCCTGGGCACGGTGGCGCCGAGGCGCCGGTAGCGGTCGGGGTTTCGGAGGAAGTCGACGATCTCCTTGACCTCCTCCTCCACGTCATCTATGCCGGCCACATCGTCGAACGTGGTGCGCGGGCCGGTCTCCGGGCTGTAACGGCGGGCCTTGGACCTGCCCAGCCCCAGTCCTCCACCCAGGCCGGCGGCGCCGGCCGAGCGCCGAGCCAGCCACACCAGCAGGGCCACCAGCAAGATGGTGGGACCGAAGCCGAACAAGAACTGCTGCCAGACCGGGACGCGGTCCGGCGGTTCGGCGTTCACGGTGACGTCCTCGCTCAGCAGCAAGTCCATCAGACCGTCGTCGGCGAAAGAAGGTCGCTGGGTGGAGAACAGCGTTCCGCTCTGGGGCTGCCCACCCAGGGCCCGACTCAGTTCAGCAGGGGACTGTTGTTCCCGGCCGTCACCGCCCTGCGACCCCTGCTCCTCGGGGGGAAAAGTGACCGCCTCCTCGAATCTCCCCTCGATGGTGTCGCCGATGGTGGTGACCTCGGCGACGTTGCCCGCCTCCACCTGCTCACGGAAGAACGTGTACGGCACCTCCAAGCGCTGCGGTGGCGCCAGCAGTAGGCCCGACACCACCCAGTTCAGAACGAGCAATCCCGCCAGTACGAGCCAGAACCGACTACCGCCCGGCCGGCGCCAGCTCGCCGTCCACCGGTCGGATTCGGTATCCGGTCGCTCCCCCTCCACTCGCCACGGGGGGCGCCACCGGGGGCTGGCCCCGTTGTCCTGCCTGGTCCCATCACGTCGATTGACCGCGGGGCCCCAGTCGGTGAGAGCCCCATCCTCCCGGACGGTCATGCTGTGCCTCCTCATCAGCGCCCTACCGTCGGCGGGTCCGCGCTGCCGCCAGCCCCACGCCACCTTGCTCCCGGACGGCGAGCGCCCGAATCGGTGGCGTAAACAGTCTTGCCCGGCGTGATCCGCGATGAACACCCGATCTGCGGCCAGGCTCGCCCGTCGTCGGCCAGCGTTCCACCGGCTGACGCTGAGGACCCGCGGACGGCTCGAGGCGGCCCGACCATCTGGAACTCAGACGAAGAGCCCGCCGGTCCACCGCGGACCGGGCTGGGCAGCCCTCCGCCCTGACTCCTTCGCGGTCGCCGTCGCCCGTTCGGCATACTGCCCGTGGTGAACACTTGCGAAGGTTCAGTAGTCCCCGTACTCGTGGGCTACGACGGGTCACTGAGCGCCAGCACCGCCATTCAAGCCGGCGCCCGACTGCTTCCAGCGGCGGTGACGCAGGTCGTCCACCAGTGGGAACCGCCGTTCGACTTTCCGGAGCTGCGCCATCGGTTGAGGCGCGACGCGGCCACCCTGGATGAGCTGATGGAGGCCCTGGAGTCAGAAGGTGCCGCCGAGGCCGGACGGGTCGCCGGGCTCGGGGTCGCCATCGCGCAGGCCGCCGGTTCGACCGCGCGCGGCCTTTGGTGCAGCGCGGCTACGGCGGCGTCGGCTACCAGTTTGCTCAGCTGGCAGAACGCCACGGAAGCCAGGTCGTGGTCATCGGCTCCCGGGGGCTCAGCGGTCTCAAGGCGCTGCTGGGGAGCGTCTCCGACATCGTCGTGCAGATCAGCCCGGTGCCCGTTCTCGTCGTCCCGCACCCACTGACCACCGGCGAATGGGCGGCCGCCACCGACGGGCCAATTCTGGTGGCGCAGGACGGCTCCCCCGGCTCCGCGCAGGCGCGCGCACGTGCCGCTCAGCTGTTCCCGCAGCGCCGCATCATGCGAGCGAGTGTCGAAGACGAGCAGAACACCGGCACAGACCCTGACGTGGTCCATCTTCCACGCCGGGGAGTGGGCGCGGTGGGCGTCGCCGAGACGCTGTCGGAGTATGCGGCCCAGCAACACGCGGTAGCCATCGTGGTCGGCTCCCGGGGCGTTCAGTCGGCCCCATGCTGGCGCTCGGCGGAGTGGCCAAGGCAGTCGCCCACCACGCCCAACGTCCGGTACTCATGGTCCTGACCGACCGGCAGCGGAGCCGCGCCGAACCGAGTGAGGTAGACGCGCGGCCCGCTCTCCTTTCGCCGCTGAGCTGAGAACAACGTCATCGTGCGCCCGCCGAGTCAGTAGGCCCCTGGCCTCGACCAACCCGGCCACGCCTGTCGCGGGGCGTCGGGAACGGGCACGTTCACGGGGCCGGTTCACGGGGCAACTCGCACGCCGGATGCCTGGGGAGGACACCTCGTCTGCAATGGCGGCCGATCCGCTCAGCTTGGAGGCGACCCTGCTCGACGCCTCGGGGCTCCGCCGTCACCGCCTGGAGGCCAGCCCTTGGGGCCGTGGTCCTGCAGGTAGACTGGCGGGGCCATGTGCGGGAGCTCGGAGTCACCGGGCTGAGAGGGCGGCTGAACGTGCCGCCGACCGCTTGAACCTGACCGGGTAATGCCGGCGTAGGGAGCGATCATGAGCACGTCCGGCGCGGCGCGTCCCACCCCGTCCTCAGCGGACGCCCCGATCACCCTGTCCGAGCCGCCGCCGCGGACCCTCGGCCTGCGGGACACCGCGGGATTGTGGGGCAACCTGGGCATCAGCCTGCTGCTGCCGGTCGCGGCCACCTACGTGGTGCTCGCCGACCGGCCGCTGTCGGCGACGATCGGCGCGATCGTCGTGGGTGCGGTGATCGGCTCGGTGCTGCTGGGGCTGGGCGCGGCGGCCGGGGCCCGGGAGGGCGTCCCGGCGATGGTGCTGATGCGCGGCCTGCTGGGCCGGCGGACGTCGTACCTGCCCACCGCCCTCAACCTCGTGCAATGCGTGGGGTGGGCGGCGTTCGAGGTGTGGATCATCGCGGAGGCCGCCTCGCGGGCACTCGGCGCGCCCCGCTGGCCCTTCGTGTTGGCCGCCGGGGCGCTGGCGACGCTGATGGCGCTACGCCCATTGGGAGCGGTGCGGGTGCTGGCGCGCTACGCCGTGTGGGCGGCACTCGCGGCACTGGTCTACCTCTTCGTCGAAGTGTTGTCCCGACCGCTGCCCCCGGTCACCGAGGGCGGGGCGGCGTCGTTCTGGACGGCGGCCGACATCGTGATCGCGCTGCCGGTCTCCTGGTTCCCGCTGGCGGCGGACTACACCCGGCACGTACGCCGGGGACGGGACGCGTTCATCGGCGCCGCCGCCGGCTACGGCGCCGCCGCCATCGCCCTGTTCACCCTCGGTGCGCTGGCGCTGGTCGCCTACGGCCGGGCCGGCCTCGACGTCGTCGACGCGCTGCTGGCCGTGCCGCTCGGGCTGCTCGCCGTCCTGGTGCTGCTGGTCGTGGAGGTGGACGAGGCCTTCGCCAACCTCTACTCCACCGCGGTCTCAGCGCAGAACATCGTGGGCCGCCTCGACCGCCGGGTCCTGGCCGGCATCGTGGGGGTGCTCGCCACCGCCCTGGCGCTCGCGGTCGACCTGGTCGCCTACGAGCCCTTCCTCTTCCTGATCGGCGCAGTGTTCGTCCCCCTCGTCGGCGTCTTCATCGTCGCCTACTGGCTGCTGCCGCGGGGCGCGTGGGACGTGTCGGACACCGCCCCGGCGCGGCCCCTGCTCCTGGTGGCCTGGGCGGCCGGTTTCCTGGCCTACCAGCTGACCCTGCCGACGTTCTTCGCCGGGCCGGGCGCGGGCTGGACGGCCTGGTGGGCGGCCCGACAGGCCGATCTGGGTATCGACCCGGCCAACGGCTGGTCGGCGTCGTTGGTCAGCCTGGCCGTCGCCGCCGGCCTCGCCGCCCTGCTCTCCCTCCCCGACGTGGTTCGGGCCCGGCGGGCCGTGGTCCGGTGAGAGCCGTGATCGGCCGGCTGCACGTCCTCACCGACCCGCGGGGCGGGCAGCTCGCCCTCGACGCCGTCGTCGCCGCGGTCACCGCCGGCGCACCGGTGGTGCAGATCCGGCAGAAGGACTGCACCGACCGCGCGCTGTACGACTTCGCCGCCGCCGTGACCGCGATCTGCGCAGGCTCGGGGGCCACCTGCATCGTCAACGACCGCGTCGACGTGGCCCTCGCCGTGGGGGCCACCGGTACCCATTTGGGCGCCAACGATCTGCCGGTCGCCGCCGTCCGTCGGGTGGCGGGCCCGGGACACGTGATCGGCGGGACGGCGCGCAACCCGCAGCAGGCCCGCGATCTGGTGACGGCGGGCGCGGACTACATCGGTGTGGGACCCGCCTACGCCACGACGACCAAGTCCGGGCTGCCGGAGCCGATCGGCCCGGCCGGGGTCGGAGCCGTGGCCGGCGCGGTCGACGTGCCGGTCATCGCCATCAGCGGGGTGACCGCCGAACGCGTTCCCGAGCTACTCGCGGCCGGCGCCTGGGGAGTGGCAGTGGTCTCGGCGGTGTCCGGCGCAGCGGACCCGGCCGCTGCCACCCGCCGGTTCCTCTCCCAACTTGGCGGTGCCCGGTGACCGACGTCGTGGTCGCCGGCGGCGGCCTGATCGGCTTGTCGGTCGCGTGGCGGTCGGCGCAGCGCGGCCTGGCGGTGACTGTCGTTGACGACGCTCCCGGCGCCGGCGCCTCCTACGCCGCGGCCGGGATGCTCGCGCCGGTGACCGAGGTGGCCTACGGCGAGGAGCCGCTGCTGCGGCTGTGCCTGGCCTCGCTGCAGCGCTATCCCGCCTTCGTCGCGGAACTGGCGCAGGTCGGCGGCGTTGCGGTGTGGCTGCGCACCGCCGGAACCCTGCTCGTCGGCTTCGACGAGGACGATCTGCGTGCGCTGTCCGCGCTACACGTCTTCCAGCAAGAACTCGACCTGGAGGTCCATCGGCTGACCGGCCGCCAGTCCCGCCGACACGAGCCTTCCCTGACCCCGCGGGTGCGCGGGGGACTGCACGTGCCCGGCGATCACTCGGTCGATCCGCGGGCGTTGCACCGGGCGCTGCTGGCCGCCGCCGCGGCCGCCGGCGTGGAACTGGTCCGCTCGCGGGTCGAAGCGGTCCGGGTCCAGGGCGGGCGGGCCACCGGGCTGCGGCTGGCCGGCGGCGAGGAACTGGCCGGGGACGCCGTCGTCCTCGCGCTCGGGGCGCACAGCGCCTCGTTACCGGGGGTGCCTTCGCTGCCCGTGCGGCCCGTCAAGGGCCAGATCCTGCGGCTGCGCGGGGCCGCCGGCCTGCTCAATGGCACCGTGCGCGCGCTGGTGCGGGGCCGGCAGGTCTACCTGGTGCCCTCTGGCGATGACCGGCTGGTCGTCGGCGCCACCGTCGAGGACCGCGGCTTCGACGCCGCGGTCACCGCCGGCGGCGTGCACGACCTGCTGCACGACGCGATCGACGTCGTCCCCGGGGTCACCGAACTGGAGCTGGTGGAGACGCTGGCCCGGTGGCGTCCCGGCAGCCCGGACAACGCCCCGGTGCTCGGGCAGTCGGGCCTACCCGGCCTGGTGCTGGCCACCGGGCACTACCGCAACGGCGTGCTGCTGACACCTGTCACCGGAGAGGCGATCGCCGAGTTGCTCGACTCGGGAAGCCTCCCGGCGCTCGCCGGACCCTTCACCGTCGACCGGTTCCGGAGGTGACCGACGTGCAGGTGACGGTCAACGGCGTACCGACCGAGATCGACCAGACCGCGACGGTGGCAGTCCTCGTCACGGCGCTCGGGGGCGCGCACCGTCGGGTCGCGGTCGCGGTCAACTGCGAGGTCGTGCCGCGCAGCAGGTGGGAGACGACCGCGCTGGCTCCCGGCGACAGCATCGAGGTCCTCGCCCCAACCGCAGGAGGTTGACCCAGATGACGACACACCAGGTGGATTCGACCCCGCAACAGCAGGAGGCCGCCGACCCCTTCATGGTCGCGGGAGAGACGTTCACCTCCCGACTGCTGCTCGGCACCGGAGGCGTCCCCAGCCTCGAGGCGCTCGAACGGGCCGTCGTGGCATCGGGAACCCAGCTGGTCACGGTCGCGCTGCGCCGGGTGGACGCCTCGACCGGCGGGGGGCTGCTGGAGGTGCTCGACCGCTGCGGAGTCCGGCTGCTGCCCAACACGGCCGGGTGCCGGACCGCGCGGGAAGCGGTGCTCACCGCCGATCTGGCCCGCGAAGCGTTCGACACCTCCTGGGTCAAACTCGAGGTCATCGGCGACGATGTCACCCTGCTGCCCGACGCGGTGGAGCTGCTGGACGCCGCCGAACAGCTCGTCGGCGACGGTTTCACCGTGCTGGCCTACACCAACGACGACCCGATCTTGGGCCGACGCCTGGCCGACGCCGGATGCGCCGCCGTCATGCCGCTGGGCTCCCCCATCGGCAGCGGCCTGGGCATCCGCAACCCGCACAATATCGCGCTGCTCCGCGAGGCGGTCGACGTGCCGGTCGTGCTCGACGCCGGCATCGGCACCGCCTCCGACGCGAATCTGGCGATGGAACTCGGCTGCGACGCCGTGCTGCTCGCCTCGGCCGTGACCCGGGCCCGCGATCCGGAGCGGATGGCGCTGGCGATGCGGCATGCCGTCGAAGCCGGCCGGCTCGCCCGCGGCGCCGGCCGCATCCCACGCCGCTGGCACGCCGAGGCGTCCACCCCGATGGAAGGGCTGGCAGAGCTGTGAAGCTGCCGCCGCTGCTGGTACTCACCGACCGGACCCAGTGCCCCGGGCCGCTGGTCGATGCGGTCGCCGCAGCCGTCGACGGCGGCGCCCGGGCTGTCGTGCTCCGGGAGAAGGACCTGCCCGACCACGAACGCGACCGCCTGGCCGAGCAGCTTCGCGCCCTGCTCGCCCCGGTCGGTGGCGTGCTGATCCGCGCCGGCGCCGCGGGCAACGGCCACGCCGAGGCGGTTCATTTGGCGGCGACCGATCCCTTTCCCGACCCGAGGCCGAAGCTGGTCGGCCGCTCCTGCCATGACCGCCACGAGGTGCTACGGGCACGGCGGGAGCGCTGCGACTACGTAATGATCTCCCCCGTCTTCCCCACCGCCTCCAAGCCCGGCTACGGACCGGCGCTGGGGCCGGCGGGACTCGCCACGCTGATCACCGGAGCGCCACCGGCCTACGCCCTCGGGGGAATCCGACCCGACGACGTCGCAGGCTGCCTCGCCGCCGGGGCGCGGGGCGTCGCGGTCATGGGGGCGATCATGCGCGCCCCTACGCTCGTTCCCGCCTACCTCGCCGCGCTGAGAGAGGCGGTCGCATGACCCCGCCCGTGGCGCTCACCATCGCCGGCTCGGACTCCAGCGGCGGCGCCGGCATCCAGGCCGACCTGAAGACCTTCGCCGCGCTCGGCGTCTTCGGCACCTCGGCGATCACGGCAGTCACCGCACAGAACACCGTGGGCGTCCACGGCATCCACCCGGTGCCCGCCGAATTCGTCGTCGCCCAGGTCCAGGCGGTCGTCGATGACCTCCCGGTCGCATCGGTGAAGACCGGCATGCTCGCCACCGCCGAGACCGTGCAGGCCGTCGCTGACCTCGCCGCCGCCGGCCGGTTGCCCAGGCTCGTCGTCGATCCGGTGATGGTCGCCTCCAGCGGTGACCGGCTGCTCGAACCCCAGGCCGAGCAGCTCTACCTGACGGCCCTGCTGCCGCATGCGACCGTGTTCACCCCCAATCTCCGCGAGGCCGAACTCCTGCTCGGCGCCCGCATCCGCACCCTGAACGAACAGCGGGAAGCGGCCCGTACGCTCGGCGCGCTCGGCCCGGCCACCGTGGTGGTCAAGGGCGGCCATGCGGTCACCGATACGGCCGACGAGACAGTCGATGTTGCGTGGGACGGCGAGCGGGTCTACGAGCTGCGGGGGCCCAGGATCGACACCCCGAACAATCACGGCACCGGCTGCACCTTTGCCTCCGCCACCGCAGCGGGCCTGGCTACGGCCCAGGGGGTGCGCGAGGCGATCGAAGGTGCGAAGGCTTTCGTCACCCAGGCGATCGCTCTCGGCGCCGCCTGGCGACTGGGCCATGGCCACGGGCCCCTCAACCACCTGGGCCCCGCACCGACCACCGCAGCCCACGATAGGGAGGTTGACGCTCAGCAGTGCCAGGTCGGTCCCTGCCCGGTACCCGACGCTCGCCTATGAAAGACCCTGCGTCGACCACGGCCCTGGGAACCTGTGCGGGTCCGGCCCGCACATCACCGTTGCCGGTCGCCGTATCCCGGCCGAGACGGACGGGGCCCGGCCTCCGCCCGGACGAACCCACCAGGAATCCCGGCCTGCAGCTCCTCCAGGCCAGCCGCCCAGTCCGGCACCTTGGCCACCAGGCCCTCCCCCTCACATCCAGAAGCGCTGGGCAGCCCTGGGCCGATCCCGCAGCGACACACCCGAGCGAGGTGCAGCGCTAGGGGAGGAATACTTGCCGGCCGGGGTGGGAACGCAGTTGTGTGACACTGGGTCATACAATGGTGCAACCCAAGTCGATACGGAGGCGATAGGAGGGAAACATCGATGACAGACAGCGGCTACAGCCCCACCGGCGAGTGGGGGCGACACGCGACTGGCGGTCAGGTCGTGATCGGGTCATATCCCAACTACACCGACGCGGAACGGGCGGTCGACTACCTTTCTGACCACGGCTTTCCGGTAGAGCGAACGGCTATCGTCGGGCGTGGTCTCACTAGCTATGAACAGGTTACCGGTCGCATGACCATTGGCCGGGCGGCGGGTAGCTCGGCACTGAGCGGTGCGATCATCGGGGCATTGTTCGGGTGGCTGTTCGGACTCTTCGACTGGATCAACCCGCTGGTCACGGGCGTGCTGCTAGCCCTGTATGGGCTGGTGTTTGGCGCCATTCTCGGTGCTGTGCTGGGCGCACTGACGCACGCACTGACCCGCGGGCGCCGGGACTTTTCCTCCATGCCAGGATTGCGGGCAGACAGCTACGATGTGCTTGTCGATGTGCATGTTGCTCAGCAGGCGATGCAGCTGCTCGAGCGTCCGGGCGCGCCCGGACGTGGCCTGGGCGTCAGGAAATGAATGTCGCGTAGGCCACCCCAATCGCGGGAAAGGGCGCTTACCCATCCGCGGGCAGAGGGTCGACCAGCATCGTCACCTCGCGGGCACTAGAAGGACCAGTTCAACCGTGCAAGTTGCGCTTTCTGCGCGCGGTCAGGCCTAGTGCTGTAAAGGCGCCCCGGCTGATCAAAAGCGTCTCGGTACCCGCGATCCACGGTTGAGGATGCAGGGAGGTTCGCAGGCTCCCGCCCAGCAACCTTGACCCGAAGCCAACTGACACCACGAGGAGGCTTGATGAAGGCGCACGAGTTTTACGCCAAGGTTCGTGAACGCGGCGGCTACGACGACGCCGCCGAGGCCCAGCGGGTCACCGCCGCCACCCTGGCGCTGCTGGGTCAGCGGCTCGTCGGCGGTGAGGCCAAGGACCTCGCCGCGCAACTTCCCCCTGAGCTACAGCCACCTTTGCTTGACGCCGATGGACCGGCCGAACGCTTCGGCGTCACGGAGTTCCTCTCGCGAGCCGCGGAAGCGCTCGGGACCTCCGAGGAGGCCGCCAAGTGGGATGTCAGCGCTGTGTTGACGACGGTTGGCGAGGCAGTGACCGGCGGCCAGCTCAACCAGATTCTGACCCAGCTGCAGCCCGGCTACGCCGAGCTGTTCGGTAAGCCAGATCTCGCCTGACCCGTGGCCCAGCGGGCCGCCGGCGGGCTGACGAGCCCGTCGGCGGCCTGCGCTCGCTCGACGCTTCTACACCAGTCACCCTGCTCACCACTCGGTAGCCGGGTATCACCGAACCGGGTCGGCCACGGCTTGACCATGGCGTGTACCCAGCCGGGTCGAGCACGGCGAACATCGGTCCGGTGCTGTAGGCAGAGCCCCCAGCACCTCCACCGGCACGTCCCTCCGGCCTGGTGATACTGGTGTCGGCTATCAGCAGTCTGGCGCCGTGCCGACTAGCTGCGTCGTGCGTCACGGCGGTCCAGCATCGCGGCTGTGGTGACCGCACCCAGCTTGCCCGTTACGTAGAATTCCCGGCGCGGTAGCTGGCGGTGGCCAGGGTCACGACAAACCGGCAAACCGCCGATAGAGAACTCGTGGAGCGGAATCTCGCGCAAACGAGCTCGGCAGCTGCCTCACGGGCGAGACACCGTGCCCCCGAGCCCCATGACGTCGATGAGCTAACCGACACCGTGGCGATCTCCCCGCTCTGCCTGGCATACGGTCAACACGCCGCCAGGACGGCGGGCCTGCCCGAGTTGTGGCCAGCGACCAGACCCCGCGCGGTTCCCATCGGGCACGATGCACCCGTAGCGAAGCTCGACGCCGATGCCGGCGCCCCTGACCAGCCGACGGCCGCCGGTCGCCTTGTGCACCTGCTCGCCGGTCGGCTGCGCCGCTGGCAGCGGTCGGCCTGACCATCGGCGGCGTCCGCAGATCCGTCACGAGTGTTCGGGGCGCCAGACGATCGTCACCCGGGCCACGCGGTCCACTCCGGCGGCGATCGCGATGGCCGCAGCTCCACGGCGCATCGCGTCGCAGGCGATCTCCGATGCCTCGCGCTGGTCGTCTACGACAAGCCGCTCCACACGCGCGGCTTCTTCGGCGCTCACGGTTCCGCTCGCGGGTGGAAACGTCCTCACCAACTGGCAGATAGTGAGGCGGCAACCCGTGGGGCAGTCGAACTCGATGGGATCCACGAACTGACCGGCGTCTCTCCAGCCCACCGCCGCACGGTCCCCGCAGCGCGGACACAGCTCCCAGGTGATCCACTCGCTCTCGGTCAACGCCACCCCACCCCCTGTGGCCCGGCTCTTCGGCTTTCGTCCCACCCCTCGAGCCGAGTCGAACACGTTGAGTGGTCACTCGATCGGCGGACCTCGGAGCAGCGTGTCACCGTTGGACAGTGCCGGTGGGCCCCGGCGCCCCGTTGGGGAGGCTCCCGCCCGCCAGGCTCCTCGAGCAGAAACAGCTCGGTTCGGGCGAACGGTCGCAGAAAACTGGGACGCTTCATACACCCGACGACGCGGGGCCGCAGACTAAGGCCGTCCGGTCGGGTAGCCTGCTGACCGGCGCGACGCTCCTCAACCCGGCCTGCAGCCGGCGCGCTTGGGTCACCGACCGGTCACCCCTTCGCGGTGGACCTGGTAGGAGAACGCGTGCCGGACGAGTGGAACCACCGCGGCGCGCTGTCCGCACCAGGAACGGGGGCCGGCCGAGGATTCGCCGACGCAGAAGGACGATCCCGGACGGAGAGCCTCGGCGAGCGACTACTAGGGTCACTTCTCGACCGGGCCCACCTCATGCCGGCCCGTCTAGTCGGGCCGCTCGTGGCACAAGAGATTGCCTCTGTCGGCGGCACCGACGTCAGGATCTGGCTGCAGGACTATGACCAGCGGACTCTACAGCCCCTCACCGGACGTGGCCTGACGGGCGTAGCCACCCCGATCGCCGGAAGCTGGCCGGGCCGCGCCTTCACCTCCGACGCTCGCATCGAGCAGCAGCTTCCCGACGGGTCGGTACGGCTGTACCTGCCGATGCTGGACGGCTCCGATCGAGTCGGGGTCCTGGCCTTCACGCTTCCAGGGGTGGACGACAATGACCGGCGTCTCGCGCAGCGCGTGGCCGGCCTGACCGCTGACCTCATCGTCACGAAGTCCCTGTACACCGGCACGTTCGCCCGGGTCCGCACGGCCGCCCCGATGAGCCTTTCGGCCCACCTACAGTGGCAGACGCTGCCTCCGCTGGTAATGACCACCCCGGACGTCGCTCTCGCCGGCATCCTCGAACCCGCCTATGACGTGGGTGGGGACAGCTTCGATTACGCGCTGGACGACCACGTGCTGCACCTCGCGGTTTTCGACGCCATGGGCCACGGTCTGGAGGCGGCCACCATGGCCACCATCGTGGTTGCTGCGTACCGGCACGGTCGGCGGTCCGACGCCTCGCTGCCGGACCTGTACGTACACATGGACGACGTGCTGGGCACGACCTATCCGGGGCGCTTCGCTACCGCGCAGGTTGGCCGGCTGGACACCGTCACCGGCGTTCTTAGCTGGGTGAACGCCGGTCACCCCGCGGCATTGTGGGTCCGAGCGGACGGAGGCGTCTCCGAGTTGACCGGCGCCATCACCCGGCCCGTGGGCTTCGGCGGCGCGGCGCCGACGGTGCAGACCGTGCAACTGGCGCCGGGAGACCGGGTGCTGCTCTTCACCGATGGCGTCGTCGAGGAAAGGCTGGAGGACGGGCTGCAGTTCGGCGAGGTCCGGCTGCGGGAGCTGGTCGAGCAGACCAGCGCCGAGCAATTGAGCGTGGCCGAGACCGTGCGGCTGCTCTCGCACACCCTGATGGCTGAGCGCGGCGGCCGGACCACCGATGACGCCTCGTTGCTGCTGGTGGAGTGGCGCGGCCCGCCGCGAGATGACGAGCTGGCCCGCGGGATCATCGGCGGACTGCCAGCCGGGGACATCGACAGCTGACTGCTCTGACCGGACTGGCCGCTCATCTGATCGCCTCGGTTGCCCACACGTGCTTCTGGCTGGCTGCGGGGGGACCAGCCGTGAGCAGTTGGAGACGCCGGCGATCATGCCCGTCCCAGACCGCGTCTGGTGATCCCTCCTGGGGGCGGGGCCGATGCTGGGCGCGGCGTTTCGGACGGCGCCTGCGCCGGGGGCCGTTCTTGGCTCCAACACCGACGGCATGACCGAGGGCGGGAAGACATCAACGAAGGAGTCGAACGCTCTGAGGCAACGCGACACCGCTTGTACAGGCGAACCCGAAGGCGGTTCTGGATGCCGTGCCCGTCACCGACCGCACCCTCACCGGGCTACGTGACGATCTGCTGTTGGGGTGTGCACAGGAGTGACTGCCCCAGGGACCGGAACGAAGCGTGCGGCGCGTCGTCCTTCGCCGGTTCGGATGTGACTTGCCGAGCTCGACGAGGAGCACCCCGCGACCGGGTCACACGGCGCCGCCTGCACGGATGCGCGCCCAGACGTGCTTGTGGTCGGGTTGCCTCCACCATCCGTGCGCCGCGCCCAGCCGGGCGACCAGGTACAGCCCGAGTCCGCCGTGAGCCGGATCGCGGTCGACGGCTGGTGTGGGCACACGGTCGGCAACCGCGTCGGTGACATCGATCAGCCAACCATCGGCGGTCCTGGTGACGGCAGCTCGAACTGGAGCCCCGCCATGACGAAGACCGTTAGATGCCAGCTCCTCGAAAGCCAACAGCAACCGTTCGACGTCGTCCTCATCGGCGCCGGCCGGGGTCTGCCCCTGGAGCACTGCCCGTTTGAGCTGGCGTCTGCCTGCCGTGACTTCGGCGGGCGTAGACGGCTCCCCCTCCCACACCACGACAGCCCCTGCTTCAGGCGACGGCGGCCGTAGCTCACTCCAAAGCTCATGGCTCACGTGTTGACTTTCCGTTCGCAGCTGCTGTTCCACAGCCGGCTAGGGGCGGGGTGCTCACTGGCGCATCAATCGGAAGGTGGCTGAGCCATGATCCAGCCACATCTGAGGCGCCCTTCCTGCGACGCTACGTGCGACTGGCTTGACTCGCACGCCCGGCGAATCCTTGACCTCAAGTGCGAAAGCTAGGGTGCGGTGCGTGATCGGGATCAGCGGCTCTCTCCAAGCGCCCACGGCTCGCCGCTGATCAGCTGCAGCGGCGGGGGAATACGCCCGGCAGCGACATAACCGACGACTCGCGCCGGCCGGCCAAATCGTTCGACCCCTGGGCGGGCGTCGCCTCGCACAGCACGACATACGGACGGTCCGACCACCGGTATGTCACCCAGCAGTCGCGGAACCGCCTGGAGTAGCTGCTTCGCCGTGAAGACGCCTCGGGTCCGACCGAGCTCCATGATCCATCGCCGATGAGCCCGCGCGGCCGTCGAGGGCCTCGGTGGCGAGCCGGCGGCCGAGGTTGATCATCTCCTCGGCTCGGTGGAAGTCAAGGCTTCGGCAGGACGCTTTGGGGACGGTGATGAGCAGGTCAGGAGGATGCCCGGCGAGGGTGTACCTCATCACCACTGTCTGCAGTGCCTCGAGGGACATCTCTATGACGTCGAACATGCGGAGCCCGGCGGGTAGCGCCTCGAACAGTTCCTCCACTGCCTCGTCGGTCAACTCGTCACTGGTCACCGGTGCGGTCCCCCGCAGCCGACCGAGGCGTGTCGCGAGCGCGCGGATGACCTGGCGGTCGAGGACCTGGGTAGAAGTCCGTCGCCAGCCCTGGCTCCCCTCCTCCGCTGCTGTCTGTCTTCGGACTGAGACACCAACAGCCGGGGGCGCCTGTTGACCGGACAGGGAGACCGCCACGGTGACATCGGCCCGCGCGGCCGCGGTGGCCGCGATCGGTAGCGGGTTCAGCAGACCACCGTCGGCGAGCAGACGACCGTGCATCATCACGGGGGTGATGAAACCGGGCAGCGCGATCGACGCGCGGATGGCCGCGTCCAGCGGTCCCTCCTGGAACCACACCTCCCTGCGCGCACCGAGGTCGGTGGCGACCGCGGTGAATGGGATCGGCAACTCCTCGATGAGCGCTCCAGCGAGGATCTCGTTGACCTTGACGAGGATCCGCTCGGCGCGGATGGCTCCCGGCGCTCTCGTGGACAGGTCCAGTAGACGAAGCACGTCCCGTTGCCCCAGGCCGCGGACCCATTCAGAGTAGGACCCGAGACCGCCGGCGGCGTGGAGGCCGCCGATCAGCGCGCCCATGGACGTGCCGGCGATGCTGACGATCTCGCAACCGCGTGCTTCGAGCACCTCGATGACGCCGATGTGGGCGTACCCTCGGGCGCCGCCGCTGCCCAGCGCGAGCGCGACGCGGGTCCGTTGGGCCACGGGCTCCATGGTATCGGTGCTCGCGTTGCGCACCGTCCAACGGAAGTTTGCCGTGGCGGAGACAGGGCGACACGCGGCGGTAATGGCCGGCTCGCGTGCTCCCATGTGATCATGCCGATCACCGGCGATGAAGGCAGGGTTTGCCACGGCCTCCGGTGGCGATCACCAGGTCGCCTTCTCACCGTCGTCGTAGGCCCCTCCGTCGTCGTAGAAGCGAGCCAGCTTGATCACCTCATGGTGGCCTCTGTCGGTGAAGCTGACTTGGGTGCTGAAGGGCCGGTTCACTCATCGCCTCCTTGAGGAGCGCACGGACCCGGGCGTCGGTGTCCGACCGGATGCTCTCGATTCGTCCGGGTTCCAGGTCCAGGAGATAGGGATCGACCCAAGAGAGATCGGCCACGGGAAAGGTGCTGACCACCTCGAGGGAAGCGTCAGACAGAGTGGCGGCTGCCAGCGCCCAGACCAGTGCGGCACGTTCGCCCGGAGACCCCTCAACTCTACAACGATCCGAGACGCCGGCCGGTCTCCGGGCAGGTCAGCGGCGTCTGGGGCGTTTTCCGCCGTCATCGGGTCACTGCTTACCAAGAACTCGCCTTCAGCTCATCAACACACCCGATTCCGCCGCTGTCGTCTGCTCGCTCCCCCGTCGCGGCATCCGCCGTCACCTTCGGACCGCGCGGCGCCGTCCGCTCCGTTCACCGGCGCCCGCACCGGCAGCGGGGCCTTCGCCAACGACTGGGCCGAAAGCTGGACCGCCCTGCTCCACTGCAACACCGTTGAGATCCAACACCGTCGGGCGGCAACCGAGCGCTCGGACCCCATCCAAGGGTTCCATCCTGTGTTCGGTCAGAGGGGGAACAGATGACGGGGGCGGCTGCCGCTGGTCTGGTCGGCGGCAGCCGCCCCGCTGCCCGGCGTTCCGATCAGACCCGAGACGAGCGACCGGAGATTGCATGCCTAACCGGGCCCATGGCGATCGCCAGGCCGGCGAGAGCGCTGACCAGGTGCAGCCAGTTGTCGGCCCAGTTGATGCTGAGGAAATTCAGGGGCTCCTCCTTGCCCACGGCGAACAGGCCGTAGATGAAGGCGGCTCCATACACTACCGCCAGCAGCCAACCGTAGGCTCGCGCCTGACTAAGCGTGCGTGCCAGCACCAGACCCGCGACACCAATCAGAATATGCACCACGTTGTGCAAAGGGTTGATGGAGAATCCGATAAGCGTCTCGTCGGTGTGCTCTGCGAAGTCGTCGAAGCCGGTGATGAAGAACCCGCTGATCCCGATGAGCAGATAGATGGCACCAATCGCCAACGCCAGCATCTGCGGCCAGGTCGTGCCGCCACGGTCTGCGGCGGTGTGGCCTGCTCGAGCTGCGGACATGTCTCCTCCCGTGGTGAGTCGCGATGGCCCGGGGCGCAGGGTCCGGGCCATCCTTGCTCTACCTCGCTCGCCAGCAGTGGAAACGAGGTGCCATGGCTACAAGAGCGTGCTGAACTCGTCGCCTTCGGCGGGACCCGGCCATGCACCGGCGCAAGTCCCGCCTTCAAGGCAGCCTTACCCGCGCTACTGACAATCGGCGTTATCCACCGACGACGGCGCATCTCTCAACGTTGACCGACCAGACTCCTCGACTCGCCATCAACGATGCGGCCCCTCGACGGCGCGGCGAACCTCCATCACATCTCGCCACCCAACCTTCGAGATCGCCAGCCGACCCACCTCTTGCGCACTTGTCCGGCGTCGTCCCCCGAGTCCGTCTATTCCTCCAGGCGGAGTTCCCATTGATTAGGCCGTGCCGGCAAAGGGCTGCCGTAGGAGGATGCGTGGAAGTCAACTAGCACGGCGCCCGGTGCCGGGGGTCATGAAGGGGATCATCCCAGTACGAGACAGCGCGCCTTTGCAGACCCGACGGTTCACGCAATTGTCCCGGACTGGCGGCAGGGGGTATTCGCCAGCTCGAACCCCATACGGCCCTGGTTTGCCCTGACGGCTGCGGACTCCTGAGGGCTGCGGTCTCCTGAGGGCTGCGGTCTCCTGACGGCTGCGGTCTCCTGACGGCTGCGGTCTAGAACTAGAACGCCCTGACGGGCCACGCTGCGCGTGGCGCCGGCTGCGCCGTCGTCAAGGTCCGCCTACGGCGGGCTGTCTTCTCCATCCCCCGACCCGTCCGGCAGCTCAGCGTAGGGGCCTCCCGCGCCGGCTCCTCCGACTGGACCAAGATCCTTCCGCCCTTCGGGCGCTCCGCTGCGGAAGCAGTCTTGGTCCAGTCGTCCCCCGCCGTCGCTCCCGGCCCCTGAGCAGAGCTCTTTGCCGGACGGGCCGGGGGAATGGGTGGGAAGGACACCCCTTCCGTAGTCCCTCCGTACCGGCGTCGGCTCCGGTTCACAGGAGGGGTTCAGATGACCAGCACAACCACCAGCACGACGAGGAGACGGAAGGGCACCCGGGCGCAGCTCAGCCCGGCCGACCGGGGGGCGGCCGACGCCGCCCGCGCGGCGCGGATCGCCGCGCTGCACGAGCAGATCGGCGCCCAGGTCGAACGGCTCACCGCCGACCCGCAGTGGCAGGCGATGCTCGACGCCGCCGCCAGGTTCCACCGCTACAGCCTGGGCAACCAGCTGCTGATCATGGCGCAGGCCGCCGAACGGGGCTTCACCCCGACCCGGGTGGCCGGGTTCGGCACCTGGAAGGCCGTGGGCCGCTCGGTGATCAAGGGACAGCGCGGACTCGCGGTCCTGGCCCCCTGCACCTACCGGGCCGGCAGCGACCACGACGATCCGGCCGAGGAGCGGGCCGGCGAGACCGCCGCAGGGACTAGCTGCGGCGGGCCCGCCGACCGCGAGAACGGTACGCCCGGGCGGCGGGAGCTGCGCGGATTCCGCGTCGTGCACGTCTTCGACGTCTCCCAGACCGACGGCCAGCCGCTGCCCGAGATCAGGCCCGAGCTGCTGACCGGCGACGCCCCCGCCGCCCTTTGGGAGGCGCTCGCAGAGCAGGTCACCGCGCACGGCTACACCCTCACCCGGGCCGACTGCGCCCCGGCCAACGGCATCACCGACCCGGCCACCCGCACCGTGCGGATCCGCCCCGACGTCGACGGGGCGCAGGCGGTGAAGACCCTGGCCCACGAGCTCGCCCACATCGAATGCGGGCACACCGCCGACGGGTTCGACTATCCCGGCTGCCGGGGGCAGGCCGAGGCCGAGGCGGAGTCGGTGGCCTACATCGTCACCGCCTGGGCCGGGCTGAACTCCGGGCCCTACACGGTGCCCTACGTCGCCGCCTGGTCCGGCGGGGACACCGCCGTGCTACGGGCGGCCGCCGCAACCGTCACCACCGCCGCCGGGCGCATCCTCGCCTCCCTCGAGGGTGACAACGACGGCGGGGACGACCCGGAACCGGCCGGCCCATCCAGCCAGCCAGCCCCGGACACCGCCGGTGTCCTGCCGGTCGCGGCGTGAACGGGAGCGCGGTCATGCTCGCCGTCCTCCCCCCAGCAGCGCGGCCACCGTCGACCCGGGGCTGTCCCCCGACTGGACCGGTAGCGACCTGCGGATCAACGCAGCCGCCACCGAGGCCGCCCTGGCCCAGGCGCTGCAGAAGGCCGCCGGCCACCGGTGCCCGCTGGTCATCGACTGCCCCGACCGCGACGCCGCCGCCGTGCTGATCGGCGTCCTCGCCCGACTGGCCACCGCCGGCGGCCTCGCCGTCGGCGTGGTCGTGCACACCGGCCCGCACGGCTGCCAGCTACGGGCCGTGCTGCCCCGGCTGTCCGATCGCCGCTGGTGGCCCTTCTGGGCCATCCGCTCCCCCGGCGGCGCGTCATGACCGCCGACCCCGTCCCCCACTCCACCGACACCACCACCGAGCAAGGAGTTTCCGCCATGACCACCGACAACACATCCACCTCCACCGACAGCGCGACGACCCCCGACACCGCCGCAGAGCTGCGCGTGCAGCAGCTGGACCCCCACTCGCTGCTGGTCGACGCCAACGTGCGCCACGACACCCGCGCCGACGCCGACCTCGTCGCCAGCGTCCGCGACCTCGGAGTGCTGGTGCCGATCGTCGCCGTGCGCACCGCCGACGGGCGGCTGCGAGTCCGCCTCGGGCACCGCCGCACCCTGGCCGCCATCGAGGCCGGGCGGCCCACCGTGCCCGTCGTCGTCGCCGCCGACGAGACCGTC
>NZ_SPQM01000042.1 GCF_004570345.1 Blastococcus sp. CT_GayMR20
ATCGGCGCGCTGGACCGCGAGGCTGCCGTCGACGCCGTGCTGATCCGGCTGGCCGTCGGCCGCTCGGCCTGGAACGCCGCCGACGTCCGCGGCGAGGTCGAGCGGCTGATCGCCGCGGAGGGCGTCATCGCCGACACGGCGGTGCGCCTCGAGTTGGCCGAGGACCTCACCGCCCGCGCTCTCGACCGGTGCGTTCCCCTGGTGGACCCAGATGGAGTGCCGGAACACGTCCGGTCCTGGACCTCCCGGCCGGTGCTCGACGTGGAGGCCGACCTGCGCACCCGGTTCGCCGCCCGCGCCGGTCGTTCACCGCTGGGTGCACCGCGGCTGGCGCCGCTGCCGGCGGGCGTTGTCCGGGGCCTGGACGCCGGTCAGGTCGCGGCGGTAGCCGTCCTGGCCGGCGACCGGCGGTTGATGGTCGTGGAGGGCGCGGCCGGGGCGGGCAAGACCACCGCGCTGGCCGCTGCCCGTGACCTGCTGCAGCGGCAGGGACGGCGGCTGATGGTAGTCACCCCGACGCTGAAGGCCGCCCAGGTCGCCCGCGCGGAGGTGGGCGCGACCACCGGGTCGGCAGCGTCCCTCGTCTTCGCCCACGGCTGGCGTTGGAACGAGCACGGCAAGTGGACCCGACTCGCCCTCGGCGAGGCCGACCCGGTCACCGGCCGCATCCACACCGGGCCGGCGGAGGGGACCCGGCTGCGGCCCGACGATCTGCTGGTCGTCGACGAGGCCGGCATGCTCGACCAGGACACCGCCCGCTCTCTGCTCACCGTCGCCGACGAGGCCGGGGCGCGGCTGGCGCTGCTGGGGGACCGCCACCAGCTCGCCGCGGTCGGCCGCGGCGGTGTCCTGGACCTAGCCGCCGCTCAGGTCGACCCGGCTGCCTGCCTGACGTTGGAGTCGGTGCACCGCTTCATTCGCACCGACAGCACCGGCCAGTCGGTTCCGGACGGTGAGTACGCCGAGCTGACGTTGGCGATGCGGCGGGGTGACACCCCGGGTGTGGTGTTCAACGCCCTCCTCGCCCGCGGCCGGATCCACCTGCACCCCGACCACGCAGCGCTGCAGGACGCCCTGGCCGCGACCGCCGCCCACGACCCCCAGGCGGCCGACGTCGCAGTGGTGGCGGACACCCGCGAGCAGGTCAACGAGCTCAACGCCGCCATCCGCAACCGGCTGGTCGCCGACGGCCGCGTCGACGACGTCCGGGTCGTGACCACGCGGGCGGGTCAGCGGATCGGCGCCGGCGACCGGATCGCCACCCGGCGCAACGACCGTGACCTGGAGGTGGCCAACCGAGACACGTGGACGGTCACCGCGGTCGGCCGACGCGGTGGGCTGCTGGTCACCGCCGGCACGGCCACCGGTGACGTCTCCTGGGGCGATGTCCCCCCGGTCGGCGCACGGGTCCGGGTGCTGCCCGCCGACTACGTCACCGAGCACGTGGAGCTGGCCTACGCCAGCACCGCGTACGGCGTGCAAGGGAACACCGTTCCCGCCGCGCACGTGGTCATCGGTGACCAGACCGGCGCGGCCTCGGCCTACGTCGGCATGACCCGCGGACGGTTGGCCAACACCGCGCACCTCGTCGCGGCCGACGTGGCCGAGGCCCGGGCGCAGTGGATCGCCGTCTTCGGCCGCGACCGGGCCGACCTCGGCCCCGGCCACGCGGCCGAGCTGGCCGCTCGAGAGGCCGCCCGCGACCGCCAGGACCGGTCGCGCGACCGGACGGCAGCCGCTCCCCCGCGGCCGGTCGCGCCGATACCCAGCGTCCCCCGGCCCGAGGCGGAGCGGCGGGGACCATCCCTCGCCCGTGGAGGCGCCGCGCCGGGCATCGGCCGATGAGCGGGGCCGCCTCCACCGGCCGGCCGCGGGCCCGGACACCGGCAACAGGAGGAGAACTGGAGAATTTCGGAAGCAATCGGTGGTCGGCTGTCACCAATCGCGCCGAAATGGCGCCTTCTCCCGTGACGGAGCACAGCCCACCCGAGCCCACCGGAGCCAGCCATGTCCGACGATCCCGTCCGCCGCGAGCCCGAACTGCTCACCATCACCGAGGCCGCCGAGCTGCTCCGCGCTCCGGTGGCCACCCTCCGGTACTGGCGCCACCTGGGCACCGGTCCGCGCAGCTTCCGCCTCGGCCGCCGCGTCCTCTACCGCTCTGAGGACCTGCGCAGCTGGATCGATGCCCAGCACGACGACCAGGTCTCCCCCGCGGCGGGTGCCCGGCGGTGACCGCCCCGACCCACGGCGCACACCGCCGTCCACAGATGGTGCCGCGGCCGTCCGGAGAGGCGGGGATCGACGGCAGGCTCACCCCCAAGACGAGCGCGCCGGTGGTAGACCTCCGCCGGCGCGGGGCTCGGCCGGGGCTCGAGGAGAGGCGGGTTATCGAAGATGGCGTCGATCGCGCGGAGGCCTGACGGCACCTACCGGCCGCGGTACCGCGATGAACACGGCAAGGAACACGCCCGGCACTTCAAGCGCAAGGTCGACGCCCAGCGATGGCTCGACGAGGTCACCGCGGCCGTGCAGACGGGCACCTACGTCGACCCCAAGCGGGCCAGGACGACCGTGGGAGAGCTGGCGCCCGTCTGGCTCGCCGGGAAGATCAACCTCAAGCCCACCAGTCGGGCCCGCTACGCCGACGTCCTCAAGACCCACGTCCTGCCGCGCTGGGGGAACGTCGCGCTGATCCGGGTGACCCACGGCGAGGTGCAGGCCTGGCTGTCCGAGCTCTCCGACCGGGGGCTGGCCGGGGCCTCGGTCCGCAAGGCGCAGGGCGTCCTGTCCGGCATCCTCGGCCTCGCGGTGCGGGACCGGCGCCTGGCCGTCAACCCCGCGCTCGGCGTCGCCCTGCCCCCGATGCAGGAGAAGCGCCGCCGGTACCTGACCGCCGAGCAGCTGGAGGCACTCGCCGACGCCGCCGGGCCCGGCCGGGTCGCCGTGCTGGTGCTCGGCTACTGCGGGCTGCGCTGGTCGGAGCTGGCGGCGCTGCGGGTGCGGCACTTCGACCTGCTGCGCCGGCGGGTGCTCGTCGAGGAGGCGGTCACCGAGGTCGACGGCTCCCGTCTGGTGTGGGGCGCCCCCAAGACCCACGGCCGCCGCTCGGTGCCGCTGCCCCGGTTCCTCGTCGACGAGCTGGCCCGCACGGTGGTGACCCGCCCGGCGGACGAGCTGGCCTTCCCCTCGCCGCAGGGCGCGGTGCTGCGCAACCGGAACGCCCGGTCCGCCTGGTTCGACGCCGCGGCCCGGGCCATCGGCGAGGCCGGGCTCACGCCGCACGAACTCCGGCACACCGCGGCCTCGCTGGCGATCAAGGCCGGGGCCAACGTCAAGGCGGTGCAGCGGATGCTTGGGCACGCCTCGGCGGCCATGACCTTGGACCGCTACGCCGACCTGTTCGACGACGACCTGGACGACGTGGCCGACCGCCTGGACGCGCTGCGGGCCGCATCCTGCGGACGAGTTGCGGACTTTTTGCGGACTGAGACCCCTTTGGAGGGCTCGCCGGAGCCTCCCGCGAAGGTGAATCCGCAGGTCAGAGGAGTGGAGACGAGGGGAATCGAACCCCTAACCCCCGCCTTGCAAAGGCGGTGCTCTGCCAATTGAGCTACGTCCCCTGGAGCTGCGCCCCTGGGCGAGGTCAGCGGGTGGTGGGCGTGCTGACGGCCTCCGGACCGCGGGTGGCCTCGTGCCACAGATCGGCCTCGGCCTTGCCACCGGCCCGCTTGCGGACGACGGCCAGGGCCCCGGCGGCGACCGCGGCGAGTGCCAGCTTCTTGAGCACGCGGTTCCTCCTCGAGCGCTCGATGGTGCGCGTCGCCGGAGGTTCCGGCACACGGGTGGGCCTGGGAGGACTTGAACCTCCGGCCTCATCCTTATCAGGGATGCGCTCTAACCGTCTGAGCTACAGGCCCGTGAACCTGGAACAGCCTACCTGCCGGTCTCTGGCCCCCTGCAGGGCCCCGCCGCGGGCCTGCGAGTGGTGGGGCAGGGGGTCCTCTTTCAGTCGCGCTCGGAGAGCGTGAGCTCGAGGCCGCCGACCAGGTCGGAGCACAGGTTGTAGATGAAGGTGCCGACGGTGCAGAGCGCCGTCAGGAGCACGATGTTGATCGCACCGATCACCGCCGCGCCACCGAAGACGACGCCCGGGGTGACGACGTCGCCCGCGACCTCGCCGCCCGACGCGCTGCCCAGCTGACCGAACAGCTCGTTGAGGGTGTCGAAGACGCCCAGGGCGCTGAGGACGCCGTAGAGCACGCCGACCGCGACCATCCAGATGAAGAACAGCGCGATCGACAGCACCAGCGAGATCTTCAGCGCCGACCAGGTGTCGATGTGCCGCAGCTGCAGCCGGGCGCGACGGGGGCCGCGGCCACTCGCCTTCGCCGGGCCACGTCCGCGGGAGGACGACGTGCCCCTGGCGGCAGCGGCGTCGGCCGCCTGCGCCGCAGACGTCTCCGAGACGAAGGAACCGCCGGCCGGCGGAACCGCGGGGGCGCCACCGGTCATCGGCGGCACGGCCGGCGCGGCGCCCGTGGCCGGCGGGACCGGGACGCTGCCGACGGGCGGCACGGTGGCCGGGCCGGTGTTCACGGGGTGCGCGGGCTGCGAACCAGTCGGGATCGACTGGGTGGCGGAGACCGGCGCCGGCTCGCCCGCGGTGGGGTCCGTCTGCGCGGCGGTCTCCCCGGTGCGGGCCCCGGTACGCACCGAACTCGGCGTCCGGTCGCTCATGCCAGTCTCCCGTTCCCCAGCGGCGCGTGCCGCTCCCTCGAGACCGGGCTGGTCTCGCCTGCCATCACCATCATCGGGGGCGCCGTCAATTCCGGACAGCGCATCCGCCAGTCGTCACCCTAGGCGTCGGGCTCGTCATTGTCCGTCGTCCGCGCGATCGCCACGATCGAGACGTCCTCCGGCAAGTTCATGAGCTTGACACCCATCGTGGCGCGGTCCTTGTTGTGCCGCACCCCGTTGACCGGCGTCCGGATGACGCCGCCACCGGAGGTGATGGCGTACAGCTCGTCGCCCAGCGTCACCGCGAGCGCGCCGACGAGGGCGCCCTTGCGCGCCTTCGGGTCGGCCGTGAGGACGCCCTTCCCGCCACGGCCCTGGTTCGGGTAGTTCTCGATGCCGGTCCGCTTCGCGAATCCGCGCTCGGTGGCCACCAGGACGTCGACGCCCTCCTGCACCACCATGAGCGACAGCAGGCGGTCGTCGTCGGCCAGCGAGATGCCGCGGACGCCCTCCGTCGCCCGGCCCATCGGCCGCAGCGCCGTGTCGTCGGCGGTGAAGCGGATCGACATCGCCTTGCGGGTGACCAGCAGCAGGTCCTGGTCCGCTTCGATCAGCGCCGCGCCCACCAGCTCGTCCTCGTCGCGCAGGTTGATGGCGATCACGCCGCCCTGGCGCGGGGAGTCGAAGTCGGTCAGCCGGGTCTTCTTCACCTGGCCCCTGGCCGTGGCGAGCACCAGGTACGGCGCGACCGAGTAGTCCTTGATCTGCATGACCTGGGCGATCTTCTCGTCCGGCTGGAAGGCCAGGATGTTCGCCACGTGCTGACCGCGGGCCGTGCGGTTGGCCTCCGGCAGCTCGTAGGCCTTGGACCGGTAGACGCGGCCCTTGTTCGTGAAGAAGAGGATCCAGTCGTGGGTGGAGCCCACGAAGAAGTGGTCGACGATGTCGTCCTGCTTGAGGGCCGCACCCATCACGCCCTTGCCGCCACGGCGCTGCGAGCGGTAGAGGTCGCTCTTCGTCCGCTTCGCGTACCCGGTGCGGGTGATGGTGACGACGACCTCCTCCTCCGCGATGAGGTCCTCCATGGAGACGTCGCCGTCGTTGGCGACGAACTGCGTGCGGCGGTCGTCGCCGTACTTCTCGACGACCTCGGCCAGCTCGTCGTGGATGATCTGCCGCTGCCGCTCGGGGGAGGCGAGGATCGCCTCGAGCTCGGCGATCTCCAGCTCGATCTCGGCCAGCTGGTCGAGGATCCGCTGCCGCTCCAGGGCGGCGAGCCGGCGCAACTGCATGTCCAGGATCGCGGTCGCCTGGATCTCGTCGATGTCCAGGAGCTCCATCAGCCCGCCGCGGGCGGCGTCGGCCGACTCGCTGTTGCGGATGAGGGTGATGACCGCGTCGAGCTGGTCCAGGGCCTTGGCGTAGCCGCGCAGGATGTGCGCGCGCTCCTCGGCCTTGCGCAGCCGGTACCGGGTGCGCCGCTGGATGACCTCGATCTGATGGTTCACGTAGAGCTTGACGAGCTCGTCGAGGCGGAGCGTGCGCGGGACGCCGTCGACGATCGAGAGCATGTTGCAGCCGAACGTCGTCTGCAGCTGGGTGTGCTTGTAGAGGTTGTTCAGCACGACCTTGGCGACGGCGTCACGGCGCAGCGTGATGACCAGCCGGCGGCCGACGCGGTCGCTGGACTCGTCGGCGATCTCGCTGATCCCCTGCAGGCGGCCTTCCTTGACCGCGTCGGCGATCGACTCGGCCAGGTTGTCGGGGTTGACCTGGTACGGCAGCTCGGTGCAGACGAGCTGCACCCGGCCGCGGGAGTCCTCCTCGACGGTGACGACGGCGCGCATGCGCACCGAGCCCCGGCCGGTGCGGTAGGCCTCCTCGATCCCCTCCCGGCCGACGATCAGACCGTGGGTCGGGAAGTCCGGGCCCTTGATCCGCTCCATGCACGCGGTGAGGGCTTCCTCGGGCTCGGCGTCGGGGTGCTCGAGCACCCAGAACACCGCGGCCGCCACCTCGCGCAGGTTGTGCGGGGGCATGTTGGTGGCCATGCCGACCGCGATGCCGGCGGAGCCGTTGATGAGCAGGTTGGGGATGCGGCCCGGCAGGACCAGCGGCTCGAGGTTCTTGCCGTCGTAGTTGGGCTGGAAGTCGACGGTCTCCTCGTCGATGTTGGCCAGCATCTCCATGGCCAGCGGGGTCAGCCGCGCCTCGGTGTACCGCATGGCGGCGGCCGGGTCGTTGCCGGGAGAGCCGAAGTTGCCCTGGCCGTCGACCAGCGGGTAGCGCATCGACCAGGGCTGGGCCAGCCGCACGAGGGCGTCGTAGATCGAGGTGTCGCCGTGCGGGTGGTAGTTACCCATGACCTCACCGACGACGCGCGCGCACTTGACGTAGCTGCGGTCGGGTCGGAAGCCCTGGTCGAACATCGCGAACAGCACCCGCCGGTGCACCGGCTTCAGGCCGTCGCGGACCTCGGGCAGGGCGCGGCCGACGATGACCGACATCGCGTAGTCGATGTAGCTGCGCTGCATCTCCTGCTGGAGGTCGACCGGTTCGACGCGGTCGCGGGCAGGGGTCTCGGTCACGGTTCAGATCTCCACAAGTCGGTGCACAGCAGTGGACAAAGTCCAGGTCAGAGCCGGTTTCGGCGGCTCACACGTCCAGGAACCGGACGTCCTTGGCGTTGCGGGTGATGAAGCTCCGGCGGGCCTCGACGTCCTCGCCCATGAGGATGCTGAACAGCTCGTCGGCGGTCGCGGCGTCCTCGAGGGTCACCTGCAGGAGGACCCGGGTCTCCGGGTTCATCGTGGTCTCCCAGAGCTCGGTCGCGTTCATCTCGCCGAGGCCCTTGAAGCGCTGGATCGCGTCGTCCTTGATCTTGCGACCCTGTTCGGCGCCGAGCTTGAGGGCGCCTTCCTTCTCCTTGTCGGTGTAGACGTACTCGTCACCGACCTTGCCGCCCCACTTGATCTTGTACAGCGGGGGCTGGGCGAGGTAGACGTGCCCGGCCTCGACCAGCGGCCGCATGAAGCGGAACAGCAGGGTGAGCAGCAGCGTCCGGATGTGCTGGCCGTCGACGTCGGCGTCGGCCATCAGCACGATCTTGTGATAGCGGAGCTTCGACAGGTCGAACTCGTCGTGGATGCCGGTGCCGAAGGCGGTGATCATCGACTGGACCTCGTTGTTCTTGAGGACCCGGTCGATCCGCGCCTTCTCGACGTTGATGATCTTGCCGCGGATCGGGAGGATCGCCTGGAACATCGAGTCGCGGCCCGACTTGGCCGATCCGCCGGCCGAGTCGCCCTCGACGATGTAGACCTCGGAGTTGCGCGGGTCGGTCGAGCGGCAGTCGGCCAGCTTGCCCGGCAGCGAGTTGTTGCTGAGCAGGTTCTTGCGAGCCAGCTTGCGGGCGTCCTGCGCCGCGCGGCGGGCCCGGGCGGCCGAGGACGCCTTGGTGATGACGATCTTCGCCTCGGCCGGGTTGGACTCGAACCAGTGGGTGATCTGCTCGTTGCAGACCCGCTGGACGAAGCCCTTCACCTCGGTGTTGCCGAGCTTGGTCTTGGTCTGCCCCTCGAACTGCGGATCGCCGAGCTTCACCGAGACGATCGCGGCGAGACCCTCGCGGATGTCCTCACCCGTGAGCTTCTCGTCCTTCTCCTTGAGGATCTTCTTGTCCACCGCGTACCGGTTGACGATCGACGTCAGCGCGGCGCGGAAGCCCTCCTCGTGGGTGCCGCCCTCGTGCGTGTTGATCGTGTTCGCGAACGTGTAGACCGACTCCGAGTAGGCATCGGACCACTGCATCGCGACGTCGAGGCTCATCGCCATGTCGTTCTTGCCCACGCCGTCGGCGGAGAAGCTGACGATGGACTTGTGGATGGGGCTCTTCTTGGCGTTGACGTGCTTGACGTAGTCCTCGAGCCCGCCGTCGTACTTGTAGACGATCTCGGTGGGCTCGAAGGCCTTCTGCTCGGCGCCGGGCTCGGGGGCGGCCTCGGCGAGCGTGATCTCCTCGGCCATGCCGGTCTCGGCCTTGCTGTGCCCCGGCCGCTCGTCGCGCAGGACGATCGTCAGGCCCTTGTTGAGGAAGGCCATCTCCTGCAGCCGGCGGCTGATCGTGTCGAACGAGTAGTTGGTCGTCTCGAAGATGTCGCCGTCGGCCCAGAAGGTGATCGCGGTGCCCCGCTTCTTCGTCGGGCCGATCTTCTCCAGCGGGCCGGGCTTGGCCAGCTCGTAGTGCTGGTGCCACTCGGTGCCGTCGCGCCAGATGCGGACGTCGAGCTTCTTCGACAGCGCGTTGACGACGGTGACGCCGACGCCGTGCAGACCGCCGGAGACCGCGTAGCTCTTGCCGTCGAACTTGCCGCCCGCGTGCAGGATCGTCATGACGACCTCGACGGTCGGCCGCTTCTCGACCGGGTGCATGTCCACCGGGATCCCGCGGCCGTTGTCCTCGACCCGGACGCCGCCGTCGGCCAGCAGGGTGACGTGCACCTTGTCCGCGTGGCCGGCCAGCGCCTCGTCGACGGAGTTGTCGACGACCTCCCACACCATGTGGTGCAGACCCCGCTCACCGGTGGAGCCGATGTACATACCGGGGCGCTTGCGCACCGCCTCGAGACCCTCGAGGACGGTGATCGAGCTGCCGGAGTAGGCGTTCTCAGTCTTGGGCTCGGTCTTCGGCCGTGCGACCACGTGGGGCCTTCCTTTCGCGCAACCGGCGCCACACTTCCCCGTGGACGACACGGAGCGGAACGGGCGCAGAACGGCGCTCAGCCGGTTGCTGGCGGTTTCTGCTGTCCAGGATACCGGGTCCACCGACAGGAATGCCGCCGTCCACGCCCTGACGTCGTGTCTGGGCCACTTGCGGCACCTCCGCCACCACCCGTGCTGCCCCCGGGGATGACACGCCGTCCTCGGTGGGCACAGCCGGAAGCTCTCAGTTGCGAGGGCCCTTCGGTCCGTCACCGGTGAGGTGGGTGGGATCGAAGCGGGGCACCTCGGCGCCGGTCCGCTTGTTCACGAGCACCGTCACGCCCCAGAGGACGACGCCGATCGCGAGCAGCACGCCGGCGATCCGGTACTGCTCCGCCGGCCGGCCCGCCCAGGGCGTGGCGAGGAACCCGCACGCGAGCGCCCCCACCACCGGGAGCACGGTGGGGGTCCGGAAGTGGTCGGCGTCCACGGTGTCCTTGCGCAGGACCAGGACCGCAACGTTGACGACGGTGAACACGATCAGCAGCAGCAGCGCAGTGGTGCCGCCCAGCGCGGGGACGGCGCCGACGAAGGTGATCAGGCCGAAGGCCAGCGCGGTCGTGAAGAGGATCGCGGTGGTGGGCGTCCGGCGGCGGCGGTGCACCTTGCCGAGGAACGGCGGGAGCACCCGCTCCTTGGCCAGGCCGTAGACCAGCCGGCTGGCCATCAGCATGTTGATCAGCGCGGAGTTGGCAACGGCGAACATCGTGATCACGCCGAAGAGCCCGATCGGGAAGCCGGGGGCGCCGGCCTCGACGACCTGCAACAACGGGGTGTCGCCCTCGCTGAGCGCGTCCGCCGGCACCAGGGCGATCGCCGAGATCGAGACGAGCACGTAGATCACGCCGGTCGCGACCAGGCCGGCGAGCAGCACCTTGGGGAAGATCTTCCGCGGCTCCTTGCACTCCTCGGCCATGTTCACCGAGTCCTCGAACCCGACCATCGCGAAGAACGCCAGCCCGGTCGCGGCGATCACGCCGCCCAGGACCGAACGGTCACCGGTGTCGAACTCCGTCACCCGGGAGAAGTCGCCCTCGCCGATGCCGAGCGCCCAGACGCCCACCCCGATGACGATCAGCAGGCCGGTGAGCTCCACGCAGGTGAGGACGACGTTGGCCTTGACGCTCTCGCCGACCCCCCGGTGGTTGATCGCCGCGACCAGGCCCATGAAGCCCAGCCCGATCAGGGTGATGCCAATGCCGTCCTCGAAGCCCAGGCCGAAGACGTTCGCGGCGTTCGCGCTGAAGGCCCGGGCCGCGGTGGACGCCGAGGTGATCCCCGAGCTCATCACCGCGAACGCGACGAGGAACGTCAGGAAGTGCAGGCCGAACGCCTTGTGCGTGTAGAGCGCCGCACCGGCGGCCTGCGGGTACTTGGTCACCAGCTCCAGGTAGCTGAACGCGGTGACCAGCGCGACGAGGAAGGCGACCAGGAACGGCAGCCAGACGACCCCGCCGACCTGCGCGGCGACCTGACCGGTGAGCGCGTAGATCCCGGTGCCCAGGATGTCACCGACGATGAAGAGCAGGAGCAGGCCGGGGCCCATCACCCGCTTCAGGGTCGGCTGGCCGTCCGCGGTCCGTGCGTCGGCGGTGGTGGCCTCGGCCATCGGGTCCTCCTCGTGGACGTGCTGCGGGACGACCGCCGCCGGCCGGCGTCCTGCGATCGTGCTGCCTCCCGGACGCCGCCGCGATTCGAGCGGCCGGCGGATTTCGGGCCGACACTCGGTCCATGGCTCCCGATCCGATCGCGCCCGACGGACCCCCGGCCCTGACGTGCCTCGTCACGGGGGCCACCGGCTACATCGGAGGCCGGCTGGTGCCCGAGCTGCTGGCCGCGGGGTACCGGGTGCGGGTCATGACCCGGTCGCCCGAGCGCGTCCGCGACCACCCGTGGGCCGAGCAGGTCGAGATCGTCCGGGCCGATGCGGCCGACGCCGGCCAGGTGGCCGCCGCCTGCGCCGGCGCCGACGTCGCCTACTACCTGATCCACGCCCTGGGGTCGGGGCCGCAGTTCGAGCAGACCGACCGGCGGACGGCGGAGGTGATGGCGAAGGCCGCCCGCGAGGCAGGGATCGGCCGGCTGGTCTACCTGGGAGCGCTGGAGCCGGAGGGCGAGGAGATGTCGCCGCACCTGCGGTCGCGGACGGAGGTGGCCGAGATCCTGCTCGGCTCCGGCGTCCCGACGGTGGTGCTCCGCGCGGCCGTCGTCCTCGGGTCGGGGTCGGCGTCCTTCGAGATGCTGCGCTACCTGACCGAGCGGCTGCCGGTGATGGTGACGCCCCGCTGGGTGCACAGCCGGATCCAGCCGATCGCCGTCCGGGACGTGCTGCGGTACCTGGTCGGCTGCGCGCGCGTGCCCGCCTCCGTGCACCGGTGCTTCGACGTCGGCGGGCCGGACGTCATGAACTACGCCGACATGATGCAGCGGTACGCCGTGGTCGCGGGGCTGCCGCGGCGCCGGATCCTGCCGGTCCCGCTGTTCTCGCCGTCGCTGTCCAGCCACTGGGTCGGGCTGATCACCCCGGTGCCGGCCGGGATCGCCCGCCCCCTCGTGGAGTCGCTGCGCAACACCGTCGTCTGCGGCGAGCACGACATCGCCGAGTACGTGCCCGATCCGCCGGAGGGGCTGCTCGGCTTCGACGACGCGGTCCGGCTCGCCGTCCAGCGGGTCCGGGACTCCGCGGTGGCCACCCGGTGGTCGGGGGCCTCGGTGCCCGGTGCGCCGTCGGACCCGCTGCCGACCGATCCCGACTGGGCCGGCGGGACCCTCTACGTCGACGAGCGCACCCGCGGCACGTCCGCGACGCCCGGGGCGCTGTGGCGGGTGGTCGAGGGCATCGGCGGGGACCGCGGCTGGTACTCGTTCCCGCTGGCCTGGCGGGTGCGCGGCTGGCTCGACCGGCTGGTCGGCGGGGTGGGGCTGCGGCGGGGGCGGCGGAACCCGCAGGACCTCTACGTCGGCGACGCCCTCGACTTCTGGCGGGTCGAGGAGATCGAGGACGGGCGGCTGCTGCGCCTGCGCGCCGAGATGCGGCTGCCCGGGCTCGCCTGGCTGGAGTTCCACGTGGAACACGGTCCGGACGGCGTCGTGCTGCGGCAGCGGGCGACCTTCGCGCCGCACGGGCTCGCCGGGCACCTCTACTGGTGGGCTATCGCGGCGTTCCACGGCGTCGTGTTCGGCGGGATGATCCGCGGCGTCACCCGCGGAGCGGAAGAGCAGGAGACGACGGCCGCCGTCTGACGTGCGACGCCGTCCTGGCTCAGCTCATGGGGTCCTGGCTCAGCGTCGACGGTGAGCCAGGACCCCTGACGATCAGGTCACCTGATCGTTCTCGGGCTCACACCAGGAGCTGGGCGGTCGCCAGCTCGCGGTAGAGCGGGCTGGACTCCACCAGCTCGGCGTGGGTGCCGCGGGCGACGACGCGGCCCTGGTCGAGCACGACGATCTCGTCGCTGTCGAGCACCGTGGACAGCCGGTGGGCGACCACGAGCAGGGCCCGGTCGGCCGATGCCGCCGCGAGGGTGTCACGCAGCAGCTGCTCGTTGCGCGCGTCCAGGCTGGCGGTCGGCTCGTCCAGCAGGAGCAGCTCCGGCCGGGCCAGCAGCGACCGCGCGATCGCCAGCCGCTGCCGCTCGCCACCGGAGAGCAGCACGCCCTCGTCCCCGACGAGCACGTCCAGTCCGCGCGGCGACCGGCGGACGACGTCGGTCAGGCCGACGTCGGCGAGCACCGCCCACAGCTCGGGGTCGGTCGCGTCGGGCCGGGTGAGCAGCAGGTTGTCGCGCACCGTGCCGGCGAGCACCGGAGCCTCCTGCTCGACGTAGCCGAGCCGGGCCCGCAGCGCCGCCCGCGGCAGCTCGCGGACGTCGGTCCCCGCCCACCGGACCGCCCCGCCGTCGAGGGGGTAGAAGCCCTCGATCAGCGCGAGGATCGTCGACTTCCCGGCGCCCGAGGGCCCGACGAGCGCCACCCGGCTGCCGGGCGGCACCTGCAGGGAGACGCCGCGCAGCACCTCGGTGCCGTCGGCATAGCGGAACGAGACGTCGTCCAGCTCCAGGAGCGGGGCCGAAGGCACGGGGACGACGGTGGCACCGGGCCGCTCCGGCCGGGCGTCGTCCTCGGGCGGCAGAGCGAGGATCTCCTGGATGCGGGTGAGCGCGCCGAAGCCCAACTGCAGCTGGTTCCACGCCCCGATGGCCTGCCCCAGGGGTATGACCAGCAGGAACAGGTACAGGATGAAGGCCACCAGCTCCGCGACGCTGAGCGAGCCGCTGGCCACCCGGTAGCCGCCGACGCCGAGGACGGCGAGGAACGCGCCCTGCACCGCCACCGAGCCGGCCGGCGCCACCAGGGCCTGCAGGCGGGCGACCCGCACGCCGGCCTCGTACGCCCGGCCGGCGCTCTCCCCGACCGCGGCGATCTCCCGGCCCGTCGCCCCGCTGGCCCGGATCGTTCGGACGGCCGACAGCGCCCGCTCCACCGCCGCGGTCATCGCGCCCACCTGCTCCTGTGCCTGGCGGGACAGCAGGCGCATCCCTCGGGACACGACCACGACGGTGATGAGCCCGACCGAGACCGAGGCCACGGTGAGCAACAGCAGCCACGCGTCGACGAACGCCATCGCGACCAGCGCTCCCACGGCTTCGACGGCCGAACCGGCCACCTGGACGACGCCGGAGGTCACCGTGGCCCGCAGCAGCGTGGTGTCGGCACCGACCCGTGACATGAGGTCGCCGGTCCGCCTGCGGTCGTACTCGGCGACCGGCAGCCGCAGCAGCCGGTCGACCAGGGTGGTCCGCGTGGTGAGGACGACGCCCTCGGCGGTGCGCTGCAGGAGGTAGTCCTGGCCCGCGCCCAGTGCTGCCGCCGCGAGGACGACGACGACCAGCAGCGCCACCGCCGGCAGCAGGGTGTCCCCGCCACCGACCGCGTCGATCACCCGCGACACGAGCAGCGGCTGGGCGAGCGCTGCCGCGGCGGCGACCAGCGACAACGCCGAGGCGAGGACCAGCGACCGCCGGTGTGGCCGCAGCAGAGGGAGGAGCTGCCGGAACCCGGCGGCCGGCTCGGCCGCCGGGTCCGTCTGCTCCGTGCCGCTCAGCGGGGCCGCCGCGTCAGTGGCCGGCGGCGAGGGCGCCGACGATCGCGGTGAGCAGCCGGGCGTGGTGCTCGAGGAGCTGTGGGCGGTGGCCGTCGGGCCGGACGGCGGCGAGGAAGCCGCCCGCCGTCCAGAACTCGTCGCCGTCGTCGGAGCCCAGGAGCAGGCCGTGCACGGCCGGGTCCTGCGACAGCCGGCGCACCTGCGGACCGTCCTCGGCGGCGAGCAGCAGCCAGCGCGTGTCGAACGCCTCGTTCCCGCTCGCGATCGGGACCAGGCCGGCCGTCCGGTGCTTCCAGAGCCGGGCCGGGGACAGCCGGAGGCCGGGGACGGCGCCGAGCAGCGGGGCCGCCGTCACGGCGTACTTGGGCACCAGGCCCTGGCCCAGCGGATAGGCGATGTCGAACGCCACCAGCTCCAGCGACCCGTACCGGCCGCGCAGCACGCTCGCGGCCCGCGCCTCCTTGCCGGGGCGCACCGGGGAGGACGCGATCAGTTCACCGAGCGCCGCGTCCTCGGGCCCGCTGCCGTCGGAGACCGTCCAGCCGTGCTGCAGCGCCCAGGACTGGGCGCCGACCGGGTCGGTCTCGAGGGTGTAGGCGCGCTCCATCTCCGGATCGCGGGCCCGGCGGCCGAACAGGCCACCCCCGCGCCCCGGGGGCGCCTGCGTGGCCGGTGGCGCAGCGGACGGGTCGACGCCGCCGTCGCGGTCGGGCGACGCCGCGGGCAGGTCCCACCCCGGTGGCTGCCAGGCGTCCCGATCGGCCGGGACGTCGTCCCGCGGCGTCTTCCGGCGGTCGGCGATGTTCGGCTGGTCCGGCTGGTCGTCCGAGAGGTGGGCCGGCTCCTGCCAGTCGCTGCCGTCGTCGGAACCGTCGCGGTCGCGCGGGCTGCTCATCGCTGCCTCTCCGTCATGGTGGGCGTCCTCGTCGTCTAGCCGTACGTGTCGCGTGGCCCCCGCCCGCGCACCGAGCGCAGGCCCTTCTTCCAGGACGGGGCCGTCGGTCCGACAACGCGCAACTTCGTCACGACGTCCCCGCCGACCGAGGCGCGCAGCTTGCCGAGGATCGTCGGGGCCAGCAGCCGGAGCTGGGTCGCCCACGCCGTGGATTCCGCGACCACGAGCAGCTCGCCCTCGCTCACGGTCTGCGGCGCGCAGTGCGCGGCGATCTCCGGGCCGACGATCGCCGACCACCGGCCGAACACCGCGCCGACCCGGGTGCGCTCCGACCAGTCCTGCTCGGTGATCAGCGAGTCGACGAGCCGGCCCAGCGGTTGGGGGTCGTCCGCGCCGGGTCCGGCGCCGGTCCACGTCCGCCGGGGGCCGGCGATCCGGCGCCGGGTCGGCTGGGGACGGGCGGCCGACGCCGCGCGCGCCGCCTCCAGCGCCGCGCGGGCGATGTCGCTCGGCCGGGCAGGCCGCTCGTCCGTCACGGAAGACCCCCCTCCCCGGCCGGGACGCTCTCCTTCACCAGGACGGCGATGCCGTCGCCCACCTCGACCCGGGCGCCGCGCAGCTCGCCCGGGACGTCGTCGAGCACGGCCGCGGTGATCAGCGTCTGCTCCGCCGACCGGGCCACGGCGGCCAGCGCCGCCCGCCGCTCGGCGTCCAGGGTCGCGAACACGTCGTCCAGGATCAGGATCGGGTCCTCGCCGTCGGCCCGCAGGAGGGCGAACGTCGCGAGCTTCAGCCCCAGCGCGAGCGACCACGACTCCCCGTGGCTGGCGAAGCCCTTGGCCGGCGCCGGCCCCAGGTGGATCACCAGGTCGTCGCGGTGCGGTCCGACCAGGGTCATCCCGCGGTCGAGCTCGTCACCCCGTCGTTCGGCCACCCGCTCCCGCATCGCCTCGGTCAGCTCCTCGACGGTCGGCAGCGTCGTCCCTTCCGCGACCGCGGTGCCGTCGCCGGCCAGCGGCACGGTCGACGAGTAACCGAGCCCGGCGATCGCCGCGCCGGCGCCCGCGACCTCGGCGTAGGCGCCGGCCACGTGCGGTGCCAGGTCGGCGATCAGCTGCAGCCGGGCGGAGAGCAGCTGCCCGCCGAGGTCGGTGAGGTGGCCGTCCCAGACGTCGAGGGTCTCGATCGCCGTGCCGCGGGCCAGCCGCGCCGTCTTCAGCAGGGCGTTGCGCTGCTTGAGCACGCGGTCGTAGTCGGCCCGGACGCCGGCCAGCCGGGGGGTGCGGGTCACGAGCAGCTCGTCGAGGAAGCGCCGCCGCTCGGTCGGGTCGCCGCGCACCAGGGCGAGGTCCTCGGGCGCGAAGAGCACCGTCCGGACCATGCCGAGCAGCTCGCGCGGCCGCGGCAGGGGGCCGCGGTTCACCCGCACGCGGTTTGCCCGGCCGGGGTTGATCTCGATCTCGACGAGGAGCTCGCGGTCGCCCCGGCGCAGGGCCGCCCGGACGACGGCCTGCTCGGCACCGTGCCGCACGAGGGGCGCGTCGGCGGAGACCCGGTGGCTGCTCATCGTCGCGAGGTAGCCCACCGCCTCGACGAGGTTGGTCTTCCCCTCGCCGTTGCGCCCGACGAACACCGTCGGACCGGGGCCGAGGGCGAGATCGACGTGCTCCCAGCTGCGGAAGGAGCCGACCTGCAGGTGCCGGACGTACACGTCAGACCCGGCCCCCCTGCCGCGCCGGCCCCGTCCAGAGCACCGCCCCGAGCCTGCGAGGGGTGGGTGGGACGGGGTCCTTCCCCGAGGCGTGGGGGGCAGGGGGGTCCTCGTTCATGCCGGCCGCTCGGCCTCTCCCGCCTGGACGGCCTTCACCGCGTGCCCGCCGAACTGCTGGCGCAGCGCGGCGACGGCCTTCATGGTCGGGGAGTCGTCCTGGCGCGAGACGAACCGCGCGAACAGCGAGGCGGCGATCGTCGGCATGGGGACGGCGTTCTCGATGCCCTGCTCGACGGTCCAGCGGCCCTCGCCCGAGTCCTCGGCGTACCCGGTGATCTTCTCCAAGGTGGGGTCCTCGTCCAGCGCGCGGACCAGCAGGTCCAGCAGCCACGAGCGGATCACCGTGCCCTGCGTCCACGAGGCGATGACGCCCGGGACGTCCTCGATGAGGTCGACCGCGGCGAGCAGTTCGTAGCCCTCGCCGTAGGCCTGCATCATCGCGTACTCGATGCCGTTGTGGACCATCTTGCTGAAGTGGCCCGCGCCCACCGGTCCGGCGTGCACGAAGCCGACGCCCGGCATCTCCTGGCCCGACTCGTCCACAGGTCGCGGCGGACGGAGCGCGTCGAAGACCGGCTGGACCTTGGCGACGTCCTCCTTCGTGCCACCGACCATCAGGGCGTAGCCGTTCTCCAGGCCCCACACCCCGCCGGAGACGCCCACGTCGATGTACCCGATGCCCTTCTCGCGCAGCATCACGTCGTGCACCTGGTCGTCGGTGAACTTGGAGTTGCCGCCCTCGACGACGACGTCGCCCTCGTCGAGCAGCTCCGCCAGTTCCTTGACCGTCTGCTTCGTCGGCTCACCGGAGGGGACCATCACCCAGACGACGCGCGGGACCGCGAGCGCCTCGACCAGCGCGGGCAGGCTGTCGACGTCCCGTTTGCCCGCGTGATGGTCGTAGCCGACCACCTCGTGGCCGGCGCGGCGCAGCCGCTCGGCCATGTTGCCGCCCATCTTGCCCAGCCCGATCAGCCCCAGCTGCACGACGTGGTCCCCTCTCAGCGCTTCTGTCGGTGGTTCATCGTGCTGTTCCGGACGCCGTCACGCGACGGGAATGGCCCTTCTGCCCCACCGCTCGCGAGCTCGCGGCGAGCCCCTGCAGAAGAGCCTTACCCAGGCAGGCGCACCGGCATGATCAGGTACCGGTAGCTGCCGGAGCGCTCGGCCGGGCCGGCCGGCTGCCCGTCGTCGGTGGCCGGCTCCTCGACACCGGAGAGCACCGCGGGCTTCAGCGGGCTCACGAAGTCCATGCGGGCCCGCTCGGTGTGCACCGCGGCCAGGCCGTCCAGCAGGAACGTCGGGTTGAAGCCGATGGTCAGTGGCTCGCCGTCGAACTCGACGTCGCAGCGCTCCTCGGCCTGGCCCTCGTCGTCGGTGCCGCCGGCGCGCAGGGTGACCTGGCCGGAGGTGAACTCGCAGCGGAGCGGGGTGCCCCGCTCGGCGACCAGCGCCACGCGCTTGGCGGCGTCGGTGAACAGCCCGACCGGGAGCAGCGCGTTGGCGTTGGACTCGCTCGGCATGATCGCCCGGTACTTCACGAACTCGGCGTCGAGCAGCCGCGTCGTCGTCTGCCGGTCCTTGCCCGAGAGGCCGAGGATCCCCTCGCCGGAGCTCCCCGACGACAGCGAGAGCACGATCTCCGGCCCGCTGGTGAGGGTCTTGGCGGCGTCGGCCAGCGTGCGCGCCGGCACCAGGACGGCGGCGGAGACGCCGGGGGTCTCCGGACGCCAGGCGAACTCGCGCACGGCCAGCCGGTAGCGGTCGGTGGCCGCCAGGGTGATGAGGTCGTCCTCGATCTCCAGGCGTACGCCGGTGAGCATCGGCAGGGTGTCGTCGCGGCCGGCGGCGACGGCGACCTGGCTGACCGCCTCGGCGAAGACGTCGCTGTCGACCAGTCCGGCCGAGGACGGCATCGAGGGCAGGGACGGGTAGTCCTCCACCGGCAGCGTCGGCAGGCTGAACCGCGCGTTGCTGCAGGCGATCGACAGGCGCGGGCCCTCGGCGGTGATCTCGACCGGGTGCGGCGGCAGCGCGCGGGTGATCTCGGCAAGCAGCCGGCCGGGCACCAGGACGCGGCCGCCCTCGGTGGCGTGGACGTCGACCTCGGCCCGGGCGGAGACCTCGTAGTCGAAGCCGGACACCGAGAGCTGGTTGCCGTCGACCTCGAGCAGGATCCCGGCGAGGACCGGCACGGACGGTCGCGGCGGCAGGCTGCGCGCCGTCCAGGCGACGGCGTCGGCGAGCACCTCACGTGCCACCCGGAACTTCATCTCTCGACCCACCCGATCTCGTCAGCGTGCTCGATGCGCCGACGCGGTGGAGCGGGCTCCGGCGCCGGTGCGGTGGTCCATCGTGCCTGTTGCGGTGCCTCGGGGGGAAACCCTGTCCCACGATGAGCGCTCTCCTGACTCCGGGAGCCCTCTGACCGCAGCGTCCCCACCCAGAGTGTGGTTCAAGAATTCTCCGAGATAACTCCCTCATCCTCGTCATCACACGTGTGGAACCTGGGGACGACGCCCCTTCGCGCTGCTCAGTGGACGGATGGGCCTGTTGGCCGGTTGTGGGCGGTCAGCGTCTTCCTGTTGTCGACACGTGGACATCTCGACGGTTGTGCACCGGAGGCCGTCGCCGTCCACCGCCTGTCCCCTGTGTCTCCCTGCTCCGTCCCCAGGTGGTGCCCAGCCGTGCGACCGCGCTCGACCGGGGCGATACGCCCCGTGAGGGATCGATCGACATCCGTGCAGGTCAGCGGGACACGACCGGATTGCCGGCGACTGTGCCGAGCGCCGGGGAACGGCGCCTAGATCACCTCGTGTGACCTGGTGCACACGAGATCTCCCCAACCTGTGCACATTCCTGGGGACAACTTCTCGATGTGTCGACCGTGGTCACCGGCCGAACACCGGCTGCAACCGCATCCGGTCGCCTCCCCCCGACGGTCGACATGTCCACAGAGCTGTGGACAGACCTACTGCCGGGCGCGGCTCTTGATGCGGGCGGTGAGTTCGGTGACCTGGGTGTAGGTGGCGCGGCGCTCGCTCATCAGGTTGGTGATCTTCTTGACCGCGTGCATGACCGTGGTGTGGTCCTTGCCGCCGAACGAGGCCCCGATGCGCGGCAGCGACAGCTCGGTCAGCTCGCGGCACAGGTACATCGCGATCTGCCGGGCGTTCACCAGCGTGCGGCTGCGGTTGGAGCCCTGCAGCTCCTCCATCGTCACGGAGAAGTACTCCGCGGTCGCCGCCATGATGATCGCCGCGGTGATCTGCGGGCCCTGCTCGTCGCTGATCAGGTCCTTGAGCACGAGCTCGGCCAGCGGCAGGTCGACCTGCTGCTTGTTGAGGCTGGCGAACGCGGTGACCCGGATGAGCGCGCCCTCGAGCTCGCGGATGTTGGTCTGCACCTTGCTCGCGATGAACTCGAGCACGGGGTCGGGCACCTGCAGCCGCTCCCCCCAGGCCTTCTTGCGCAGGATCGCGATGCGCGTCTCGAGATCGGGCGCCTGGACGTCGGTGATCAGGCCCCACTCGAACCGGGTGCGCAGCCGGTCCTCCAGCGTCGTCAGCTTCTTCGGCGCCCGGTCGGAGGTGATGACGATCTGCTTGCTGGCGTTGTGCAACGTGTTGAACGTGTGGAAGAACTCCTCCTGCGTCCGCTCGGCCCGCTCGAGGAACTGGATGTCGTCGATCAGCAGGAAGTCGATGTCCCGGTAGCGACGGCGGAAGTCCTCGGCCCGGCCGGAGTGGACCAGGTTGATGAACTCGTTGGTGAACTCCTCGGTGCTGACGTAGCGCACCTTGACGTTGGGGAACATCCGCGCCGCGTAGTGCCCGATCGCGTGCAGCAGGTGCGTCTTGCCCAGCCCGGACTCCCCGTAGATGAACAGCGGGTTGTAGGCACGGGCCGGCGCCTCGGCCACCGCGACGGCCGCCGCGTGGGCGAAGCGGTTGCTGTTCCCGATGACGAAGCTGTCGAAGACGTACTTGGGGTTCAGGCCCGGATCCAGGCCGGCCGACCGGCGGTCGGCGAAGCCGCCGGACCCGTCGGCGCGGCGGTTGCGGTTCGCCGGCCCGTTGCTGCCGCGGTTGCCGCCGGAGTCGCGGCTCTGCGGGTCGAGGTCGAAGGGCAGCACGTCGGCCGTCCGTTCGTCGGAGCCGCCCCAGTCCCGCTCGCCCGGGGCGTCGGCACCGCCGGCCGGCGTGCCCCAGGTGGTGGTGCTCCAGTCCTCGGGGGCGCCCCGGTCGACGGTGCGGTGCGGTGCGCTGTCCACCGGCCGCAGCTCGCGGACCTCGGAGTCGGTGCGGTCGCCGGGGCCGTCGCCGTCGCGGTCCCAGGGCGGGGGGGTCCGGACGGCGTCGGTACGCACCCCGAAGGCGCTGCGCCCGTCGTCGGCCCGGTCCCGGCTGGCCCGGTCCTCCTCCTCGCGCTGCGCCTCGGCCGCCGACCACGGCCGGCGGGTCGGCTCCTCGTCGCGGGGCTCGTCCGGCTCGGCCGGAGCGTCCTCGAGCTGCACGGCGACCCGGATGTCGCGGCCGAACTGCTCGGACAGCGCCTCGGTGAGCACCCGGCGCATGCGGGACTCCAGCACGGTCTGGGTGAACTCGTTGGGCGCGGCGAGGACCGCCGTGTCCTCGACCAGGCCGAGCGGGCGGGTCAGGTTCAGCATCGCGTTCTGCTGCGGGGACAGGCTCGTCGCCAGCCGCTCGCGGATCTGGTCCCAGACGGTCGCCAGGTCCAGCGTGGCATCGGCCATGCCGCTCTTCCTCCCCATGCTGTCGATCCCGTCGTCCGCATCCGTGCGCCGGCGTCCGCCCAGCCTGCGGGGTCCGGGGACAGCCGACAGTCAACACCCGTTGTGGATGCGCGGACGCACTGGTTCCACACCGGTGTCCACAGGCTGTGCACGGCCGGCGAGGAGTCCTGCCGGGCTCCGCACCGGTCGGGCCGCCGATCCACATCGCTGCAGGTCGGAGGCCATTTCGGGCGGCTGAACGGGCGATTCGGCGGTCGGCTGACCGACGGGGTCGGCCCACGCGTCGTGACCCTGACGTCCGACGCGGAGCGACGGCGACGCTAACAGCCCCGTCCACAGCCCGGCAACGCTCGGGGCCACAGTCGGGCGCGTCGTCCCCGGCGCGCCGCCGTCGTCCCGGACGGTGCCGGGTGGACCATGGGCGGTCGGGATGCGCCCGGTCTCCGGTCAGGTGCGTTCCTCGGTTATGCTGGCTGGAGTCTGTGGACGGTTCCGGCCGCTCTCCTGCCCGCGCAGCAGAAACGCGCAGGTGGGTCCGGTGCGGGGACCGAGCCGCAGTGACCAGCTTCCGGGGTTCACCGGGGTGCGGCACTCCGCCGTTCGTCCCGGGCGCCCCGGCGCGCGCCCGCCCACCGGTGGGTGCGCACCGTCGATGTCGTGTAGTGGGAGTACCTCGTGAGCAAGCGCACGTTCCAGCCGAACAACCGCCGTCGGTCCAAGACCCACGGCTTCCGGCTGCGGATGCGCACCCGCGCGGGCCGGGCGATCCTCGCCGGCCGTCGGCGCAAGGGTCGCGAGAAGCTCTCCGCCTGACGTGTTGCCCGCGCAGGCGCGCCTGCGCCGGCGTCCGGAGTTCTCCGCGGTCGTCCGGTCCGGCCGCCGCGCCGGTCGACCGACCATGGTGCTCCACCTCCTCCGCGAACGGCCCGAGCACGCCGCCGGTCCTACGACGTCGCAGGCGCCGACCGGTGGCACGCCGACGTCCACCGTCCCGGCGCCGCCCGGTGCGCGGGCCGGTTTCGTGGTCGGCAGGGCCGTCGGCAACTCGGTGGTCCGCCACCGGGTGACCCGGCGGCTGCGGGCCGTCGTGCGCGATGAGCTCCACCGGCTGCCGCCGGGCGCCGATCTGGTGGTCCGGGCCCGGCCCGAGGCCGCCGACGCGTCCTCCGACCTCCTGCGCCGCGATCTGAGCTCCGGTCTCGACCGGCTGCTCGGCGATCGGGTCCGGTCCTCGTGATCCGCCGCGGGTTGCTGGGCGCGATCCGGTTCTACTCGCGGGCCATCAGCCCCGCGCTGCTGGCCCGCTGCCGCTTCTACCCGACCTGCAGCGCCTACGCGGCCGAGGCGATCGGGCGGCACGGGGCCGCCCGCGGCAGCTGGCTGGCCCTGCGGCGCCTGGCGAAGTGCGCGCCCTGGCACCCCGGCGGCGTCGACCTCGTCCCGGGTACTGGAACCGCCGGCGGCAGCCGGACGTCGAGCACTGCAGTGCCCCACCCAGCCACCCCGCCGGTCCTCAGCCGGTCGAACGAGGAGTCCTCCGTTGCTTGACTGGCTGTACACCGCCATCTCGTGGGTGATGGCGCGGTGGCACTCGTTGTGGAACACGATCTTCGGTGACCCGCCCCCGGAGTCGGGGCTCGCCGGGTTCGCCTGGGTCCTGGCGATCGTCTTCCTCGTCGTCACCATCCGGCTGATCCTCTTCCCGCTGTTCGTCAAGCAGGTCAAGTCGCAGCGGGCCATGCAGGAGCTCCAGCCGGAGATGGCCAAGCTGCGCAAGCAGTACGGCAGCGACCGGCAGGGCCTGAGCCAGGCGATGATGGCGCTGCAGAAGGAGCGCGGGGTCAACCCGCTGGCGGGCTGCCTGCCGATCCTGCCGCAGATCCCGGTCTTCCTGTCCCTCTTCCACGTCCTGCGCCGGCTGGCACCGGGCGCGGACGGCCTCTACAGCTGGTCGGACGAGCTGACCGACGAGGCGGCGCGCGCCAAGCTGTTCGGCGCTCCCATCTCCGCCTCGTTCAACATGACCGGCGCGAAGGAAGCGGCGATCCTGGAGATCGCCAGCTACAGCACGATCCGGATCGTCGCCTTCGTGCTGATCGTGATCATGTGCTTCACGACCTTCTTCACGCAGAAGCAGATCATGTCCCGGTCCGGGCCGGTCGAGGGTCAGGCCGCGACGGTGCAGAAGCTGCTGCTCTACGGCATGCCGCTGAGCCTCTTCGTCTCCGGCTTCTTCTTCCCGATCGGCGTCCTCCTCTACTGGTTCACCAACAACCTCTGGACGCTGGGCCAGCAGTTCTTCATCCTGCGCAAGCTGCCGCCGCCCGGGTCGGACGCCTACAAGACGAAGAACGCCACGGACAAGCCCGCCGTCGACCCCCGGACCCTCGCGCCCAAGCCGGGCGCCAAGCCGGTGCGCACCAAGCCGGGCCGCCCCGCCCCGGTCGACGGCACTCCGACCGGCACCCCCGCCCCCGACGGCACCTCCGCGGCCGACGCGAGCGCTGACGGCCGGCCGTCGGGCAAGCAGCCCGGTGGCTCGAGCCGTGCCGGCCAGCCCCCGCCGAACAAGGGCAAGCGCAAGCGCCGCTGACCGGCGCACCGACGTCCCTCTGACGCCGTCCGAGACCACCGGGTCCGCCCGGTTTGCCGCACCGAACTGGGAGGAACCCCGTGAGTGCCCCGCAGCAGCCCACCACCGGCACCGAACTGGACGACGACGACTCCCACCCCGCGCTCCCGGACGCCGATCCGGCCAGCGACGACGCCGTCGTCGAGCCGGTCGACGAGACGGACGAGGCCGATGAGGCGGACGAGGAGGATGCGGACGCCTCGGGTGACGACCTGCTCGTCCGCGAGGGGGACGTGGCCGGCGACTACCTGGAGCGACTCCTCGACATCCTCGACAAGGACGGCGACATCGACCTCGACGTCGAGGGGGACCGGGCCTCGGTGGCCATCGTCGGAGGCCGGCTGACCGACCTCATCGGGCCGGACGGCGCGACGCTGGAGGCGCTGCAGGAGCTCACCCGGCTCGCCGTGGCGCAGTCCACCGGCGTCCGCAGCCGGCTGATGCTCGACATCGGCGGGTTCCGGGCCAAGCGCCGGGCCGACCTCACCGCCCTCGGTGGCGACGCAGCCCGTCGCGTCGCGTCCAGCCGGCAGCCCGAGCGCCTCTCCCCGATGAACCCGTTCGAGCGCAAGGTGGTCCACGACGTCATCGCGTCCGTGGCCGGCGTGCGCAGCGAGTCCGAGGGCGAGGAGCCGAACCGGCGCGTCGTGGTCCTGCCCGACAAGTGACCGACGACGTTGCCGCGGCGGTGCCCGCGCCACCGCCGATCGCGGCGGAGGTCTTCGGCGACGCCCTCCCGCTGGCCCGGGACTACGTGGCCCGCCTGGCTTCCGACGGCGTCGTGCGCGGGCTCATCGGCCCGCGCGAGGTGCCGCGGCTCTGGGAGCGGCACGTGCTCAACAGCGCCGCGGTCGCCGAGGCGGTCCCTGCGGGCGCCCGTGTCGTGGACGTGGGTAGCGGTGCGGGGCTGCCGGGCATCCCCCTGGGACTGGCCCGCCCCGACATCACCCTGACCCTCGTGGAGCCCATGGCGCGCCGCGTGGAGTTCCTCGAGGAGATCGTCGCGGCGGTCGCCGGGCCCGCCGGACTGCCCTGGCGGGTCGTGCGGGGGCGGGCGGAGGACCGCGCGGTCGCCGGCGCGGTGCGCCCCGTGGACGTCGTGACCGCACGGGCGGTGGCACCGCTCCCCCGGCTGGTGGGCTGGTGCATCGGTCTGATGCGGCCGGGGACGCAACTGGTGGCCCTGGTCGGTTCGCGCGCGGTGGAGGGGCTGCCCGCGCTCGTCCCGTACCTGGAGGCCGCGGGCATGCGTGACATACATCCTCGGGCCGTCGGTGCAGACCTCGGGGGCGCTGCCACTACCGTGGTGGTCATGACACGTGGAGCACGGTGACGGCGCGCTCACCGAGAGCAAGCGACACGTGTTCCACGTGGAACGGCGCGCGGTATCCGCCCGCGTTCCACGTGAAACGGTTCCCCGTGAAACAGAGTTCTGGCACACGGATCGGCAGGAGGGACCCGCGATGACCGACCCGGGCGAGCGACTACGCAGCAGCCTGGCTGCCGACCAGTCGTCCAGCTCCCCGTCGGGCATGGCGGACTTCGACAGCCCCATCGCGATGGAGGCGCTGCGCGCGACCAGGGTGCTGCACGCGGCGGACCAGGACCCCTTCCCCGCTCCCAGCCGGATCCGGGTCATCACCATCGCCAACCAGAAGGGTGGCGTCGGCAAGACGACGTCCACGGTGAACCTCGGGGTGGCCCTGGCGCTCTACGGGCTCCGGACGCTGGTGATCGACCTGGACCCGCAGGGGAACGCGAGCACCGCCCTCGGCGTCGAGCACACCGTGGGCACGCCGTCGGTCTACGACGCCCTCGTCGGCGACAGCACCCTCGCCGAGGTCGTCCACCCGACGACGGCGAGCCCGAAGCTGCTGTGCGTGCCCGCGACCATCGACCTCGCCGGGGCCGAGATCGAACTCGTCTCCGTCGTCGCCCGCGAGCACCGGCTCCGGCGCGCCATCGAGACCTACGTCCACGAGCTGCCGCCGGAGCAGCGGCCCCACTACGTCCTGATCGACTGCCCGCCGTCCCTGGGCCTGCTGACGCTGAACGCCCTGGTCGCGGGGGACGAGGTGCTCATCCCGATCCAGTGCGAGTACTACGCGCTCGAGGGACTGGGGCAGCTGCTCTCCAACATCGACCTGGTGCGGGCGCACCTCAACCCCGGGATCTCGGTCCGGACCATCCTGCTGACCATGTACGACGGCCGGACCAAGCTCGCCGACCAGGTGGCCGACGAGGTGCGCAACCACTTCGGCGAACTGGTCCTGCCGGCGGTCATCCCCCGCAACGTCCGCGTGTCCGAGGCGCCGGGCTACGGGCAGTCGGTGCTCACCTACGACCCTGGGTCGCGCGGCTCGACCAGCTACGTGGAGGCGGCGCGGCAGCTCGCCGAGCGCGGCGTCGACCTGCCCCCGGTGGACCGTTCGGGCATGGCCGGTGTGACGGCGGCCCCGCCCGTGGCCGTCCAGTCGGTCCAGGAGCGACAGTGAGCGCGACCCTCAGCACGACCACCGGAAGCAGCACCACCACAGAGAGCAGAGAGCGGCGATGACGAAGCGCGGCGGCCTGGGCCGCGGGCTGGCGGCCCTCATCCCCACCAGTGCGCCGGAGGCGGAGCGGACGGCGCCGGAGCCGGCTGCCGACTCACCGGAGCCCGACGCGGGGACGCCCGCGCCCGCGGTGAGCCTGGTGCCGTCTCCCCCGCCGGTGACCCCGGCGTTCGGCCTCCCGGCGCTCGCGGCCGTCGACGAGCGCGCCGACGCCGCGGTCGGCATCCCCGGGGCGCAGCTGCGCGAGGTCTCCGTCGACGACGTCGTCCCGAACCCCAAGCAGCCGCGGCAGGTCTTCGACGACGAGGCGCTGGAGGAGCTCACCCACTCCGTGCGGGAGTTCGGGCTGCTCCAGCCGATCATCGTGCGTGAGAATGTGGACTCCCCGGGGGGAGCCGTCAGCTACGAGCTCATCATGGGTGAGCGCCGCCTCCGCGCCGCCCGGGCCGCCGGGCTGGACACCGTCCCGGCCATCGTCCGCGACACCACGGACGACGCGATGCTCCGTGACGCCCTGCTGGAGAACATCCACCGCGTGCAGCTCAACCCGCTGGAGGAGGCCGCCGCCTACCAGCAGCTCCTTGAGGAGTTCGGTGCGACGCACGAGGAGCTGGCCAGCCGCATCGGCCGGAGCCGCTCCCAGGTCACCAACACCATCCGCCTGATGAAGCTGCCGGTGAAGGTGCAGACCCGCGTCGCGGCCGGCGTGATCTCCGCGGGGCACGCCCGTGCGCTCCTCGGCCTCCCGGACGCCGACGCGCAGGACGCTCTGGCGACCCGGATCGTCGCCGAGGGCATGTCGGTGCGCGCCACCGAGGAGGCGGTCGCGATGGCCGCCGCCGAGCGCCCGACCGCCAAGCGCCGGGCCCGCAACATCTCCGCCCCTGGCGTGGAGGAGCTCGGCTCCCGGCTGTCCGACCGGTTCGAGACGAAGGTCAAGATCCAGATCGGCCGGGCCAAGGGGCGCATCGTCGTCGAGTTCGGCTCGGTCGACGACCTGCAGCGGATCATCGGGGTCATGGCCCCGGAGATCACCGGACGCCGACCGGACGCCTGAGGAGGCCCACCCCTCGACCACGGAGGGGTTTCGTCACATGACGAACTGTCAGGCGTCGGCGCGGCGGGCGAGCAGCCGGGCGAGGACCTCGCCGAGCTCGTAGCCGGCGGCCTCGACCGACATCGGGAACATCGACGTCTCGGTGAGACCGGGCGAGACGTTCACCTCGAGGAAGTGCACCTCGCCGTCCGGGCTGACGATCGCGTCGGTCCGTGAGAGGTCGCGCAGACCCAGCACCTCGTGCACCTCGACCGCGAGCGCCGCGGCGCGCACCGCGACGTCCTCGGGCAGCCGGGCCGGCGTGTGGTACTCCGTGAGCCCCGGGGTGTACCGCGACGTGTAGTCGAAGACGCCGGACTCGGGCGCGATCTCCACCGCGGGCAGGGCCTCCGGTCCGTTGCCCAGGTCGATGACGGAGACCGCCACCTCCACGCCCTCGACGAAGCGCTCGACGAGCACCGTGTCGCCGTAGGCGAAGCAGCTGACCATGGCGGCCGGCAGGTCCTCGACCCGGCCGACCTTCTGGACGCCGAGCGCGGACCCGCCCGAGGCGGGCTTGACCATCAGTGGCAGGCCGAGCCGGGCGACCATGAGGTCGAGCACCGCACCCGCGCCGAGCTCCCGGAACGTGCTGTGCGGCAGGGCGACCCAGTCCGGTGTGGTCAGCCCGGCGGAGCGGACGACGGACTTCGCGGCGGGCTTGTCCCAGGCCAGCCGGCAGGCAGCTGCGGGGGAACCGACGTAGGGCACCCCGGCGAGATCGAGGACCGCGCGCAGGGCGCCGTCCTCCCCCGTCGCGCCGTGCAGCGCGATGAACACCGCGTCCGCGGGCGAGGCGGCGAGTCCGGGCAGCAGGTCGGCGTCCGCGTCACGGATCTCGGCGTCCAGGCCTGCCCGGGCGAGCTCCTCCCACACCTGGGTTCCGGAGGAGAGGCTGACCTCCCGTTCGAACGTCAGGCCACCGGCCAGGACGACGGCCCTCAGCGGGTGCGGCTCGGCACCTGCCGAGGGGGCCTGTGCGGGGGCGGTCTCGCTCATCGGCGGTCCTCGTAGGTGTCGCTGTTGGCGGGGCCGACGATCTGCTCGGCGTCGTGGCCGGGCCGGACCGCGCGGAAGGTGCCGGTGTCCACGGCGTCGAACGTCGAGTGCAGATCCAGCTCGGCCTCGATGACGCGCGAGAGCCGGCGCACGCCCTCCCGGATCTGGTCGGGCTCGGGATAGCAGTAGGACAGCCGCATGTACTCGCGGCCGTTCCCGTCGGCGAAGAAGCCGATGCCGGGCACGTACGCCACGTGCGCGTTGACCGCTCGGGGCTGCATCAGCTTGGCGTCCAGGCCGTGCGGGAGCTTCAGCCACACGTAGAAGCCGCCCTCCGGCTGGGTCCAGGCGGTGCCGGCCGGCATCAGGGCGGCCAGGGACTCCAGGCACGCGTCGCGGCGTTCCCGGTAGAGCTCGGTGAAGGTCTTGATCTGCTCGCGCCAGGGCTGGGTGTCCAGGTACCGGGCGACTGCGTACTGGGTCAGCGACGGCGGGCACAGCACCTGCGCCTCCGTGGCCAGCACCAGCTTCTCCCGGACGGCCAGCGGCGCCAGCACCCAGCCCACGCGCAGACCGGGGGAGAACGTCTTCGAGAACGAGCCCAGGTAGATGACCCGCTGGTTGTTCCGGGCGCGGAGGGCGCGCATCGGCTCGTGCTCGAAGCCCAGCAGCCCGTAGGGATTGTCCTCGATGATCAAGAGGTCGTACTGCTCGGCGAGGGCGACGATCGCCTCCCGGCGGGGCTCCGACAGCGTCACGCCGGCCGGGTTGTGGAAGTTCGGCACCGTGTAGAGGAACTTCACCCGGTCGCCCTTGGCGCGGCAGTCGATGAGCATCTCCTCCAGGGCCTCGGGGATCAGCCCGTGGTCGTCCATGGCGACGTGCCGGACGCGGGCCTCCGATGCCTGGAAGACGCCCAGGGCGCCCACGTAGGACGGCCCCTCGGCCAGGATGACGTCACCCGGGTCGACGAAGACCCGGGTGACGAGGTCGAGCCCCTGCTGGGACCCGACGGTCACCACGACCTCGCTGGGTGAGGCGTCGGTGATGCCCTCGAGGGCCATGACGTCGCAGATCCGCTCGCGCAGCCGCGGATCACCCTGCCCGGAGCCGTACTGCAGGGTCTGTGCGCCCATGCCCGACACGAGCTCGCCGATCATCGAGCCGACGGCGTCCAGCGGCAGGGCGGTCACGGCGGGCATGCCGCCGGCCAGGGACACCACCTCCGGCCGGCTGACCACGGAGAAGAGGGCCCGGATCTCCGAGGTCTTCATCCCGTGCGTCCGTGCTGCGTACCGGTCCGCCAGCGGGTCGAGCCGCGGATGCCGCGGGACGACGTGGGGATGCGCACCGTGCGTCAGGTACGTCCCCGGCTGACCGGGACCGGCGGGCACGCCGGGCGGGTTGGTGGGCACACGACGAGTGTAGGGACGCTGCCCCGCCGGGCGACCGGACCACCCGGAGGAAGTGGACCGGCCTAGATCTTCTCGGGCAGGACGAAGGTGCCCGTGGGGGGATCGGCGTCCGCCGGCAGGTAGAGCCGCTGGACGGCGGCCAGGACGGCGGAGGCGATGGCGCTGCGCACCCGCGCGTCGAGGAGAAGCAGCCGGTCGACGCCGTGCGAGAGGTAGCCGCAGTCCATCCGCACGGCCGGCATCCGGGTCATGCGCAGCAGGTCCCAGGTCTTCGGGTGCGAGCCGAGGTCGAGCATGCCGGTGCGGGCGAGGACCTCGCGGCGGGCCAGGTTGGCGAACTGCTCCCCCACCGTGGACGACGCCCCAGAGCCGGTGCCGTAGTAGTAGCTGGCCACCCCGCGGGCGTGCTGGGAGCTGTGTGCGTCCATGTGCAGGGAGATGAACAGGTCGGCGCGGGCGTCGTTGGCGAAGGCGGTGCGCTGAGCGGGCGTGGGGTCCTGATCACGGCCCCGGGTCAGGTAGACCGTGGCGCCTGCGGCCGCGAGCCGGCCCTCGATGCGGGATGCGAGGTCGAACACCAGGTCGGCCTCGGTGGTCTCGCCCTCGGTGTAGCCGGCGTCCTCGCCGCCGTGGCCCGGGTCGACGACGATGCGCCGGCCGATCAGGTGCGGGCCGCTGTCCACGAACGAGGCGCTCTGCCGCAGCAGCTGTGGGCGGCCGCCGGTCACCTTGCGGCCCAGCTGGCGCAGGGCTCGCAGCGTCGCGGGCCCGCACGTGCCGTCGGAGGTCAGGCCGTAGTCCCGCTGGAAGGTCCGCAGGCCCACCTCGGTCTCGGGGCCGAAGACGCCGTCCACGGGGCCGGCGTCGTAGCCGAGCTCGTGCAGCCGGTCCTGCAGGTTGATGACGTCGTCCCCGCGGATGGGCCGCTCCGGGTCGTACCGGAGCAGCCGGTCGCCGAGGGACCAGCGGGCCTCGTTGAGGGCCCGGTAGGTCTCCTCCCCCACGCGGCCGTCGACCGACAGGCCGCGGATCTGCTGGAAGTGACGGACGGCGAGCTCCGTCGCGGGGTCGAACTCGGCGGTCTCCAGCGGCGCCGTGTCGAGCGCCGTCCGGTTGATCGGCCCGGTGTCGAGCGGGCCGCCGCCCGCCGCAGGGGTGCGCAGCGGGATGGTGTCCAGCGGGCCGCCGGAGGGCCCCGCGCTGCCGGCGGGCTTGTCGCCGCCGAGGAGGCCGAGACTCCGGAGTGCCGCCCGTACGTCGGCCACGGCCGGTCCTCGGTCCCCGAGTCTCAGGATCTGCATGCCGCTGTCGGTTCCCATCGTCCGCCGATTGTCGTCCCCGCGGTCCCGACCGGCCCGGCGGGGGCCCCAGGAAGCCTGGAGGCCCATCCGTCCGCTGGACGAATGGGCCTCGTTGTGGCTGGAAGGCTCCCCTGCAGGGTCCCGCCGCGAGCCTGCGAGCGGCAGGGGGGTCCTACAGGTAGTCGGCGAGGTCGTTCAGGATCGCACCCTTGGGCTTGGCGCCGATGATGCTCTTGACCGGCTTGCCGCCCTGGAACACGGTCATCGTCGGGATCGACATGACCTGGTAGTCGCGGGCGATCTGCGGGTTCTCGTCGATGTTGAGCTTCGCGATCGTCAGCTTGTCGCCGTGCTCGGCGGCGATCTCCTCGAGGACGGGGGCGACCATCTTGCACGGCCCGCACCACTCGGCCCAGAAGTCGACGAGCACGGGCTTGTCGCTGCCCAGCACGTCGCTGGCGAAGCTGGTGTCGGTGACCGTCACGGTGTTGCCTGCCATCGGTCGTTCTCCCTCTCGTCTGGTGCTTCGAGTACCTGCGGGGTCAACCCGCAGGCCGGCGGTTCTATGCCCTCAGCGCTCGTCGAAGGTCTCGGCGAGCCAGCGCTCGGCGTCGATGGCCGCGGCCGCCCCGGTGCCGGCCGAGGTGATGGCCTGGCGGTAGATGTGGTCGACCACGTCGCCGCAGGCGAAGACGCCGTCGATGTTCGTGCGCGTGCTGGGGTGCTCGACCTGGATGTAGCCCTCGTCGTCCAGCTTCAGCTGGCCGGCGAACAGCTCGCTGCGCGGGTCGTGGCCGATCGCCACGAACAGGCCGCTCACCGGCATCGTCTCGGTGGCACCGGTCTCGACGTCGGTGATCTGGACGCCGGCGACCGTGTTCTCCCCGAGGACGTCGGTCACCTGCTTGCCGAGCTCCCAGCGGATCTTCTCGTTGTCCCGCGCACGGTCCTGCATGATCTTCGAGGCGCGCAGCTCGGGACGGCGGTGGACGACGGTCACGCTCTTGGCGAACCGGGTGAGGAAGGTGGCCTCCTCCATCGCGGAGTCACCGCCGCCGACGACCACGATGTCCTGGTCGCGGAAGAAGAAGCCGTCGCACGTCGCACAGGCCGACACACCACGGCCGAGCAGCCGGGCCTCGTTCTCCAGGCCCAGGTACCGGTACTTGGAGCCGGTCGCCACGATCACGGCGTGGGCCAGGTGCACCTCGTCGCCGACCTTGACCACCTTGGGGCTCGCGGACAGGTCGACCTCGGTGACGTCGCGCGGGACCAGCTCGGCGCCGAAGCGCTCGGCCTGCGTGCGCATGTCGTCCATCAGCTGCGGGCCCTGGATGCCCTCCGGGAAGCCCGGGAAGTTCTCGACCTCGGTGGTGGTCATGAGGGCGCCACCGAACTGCGAGCCCTCGAACACCAGCGGGTGGAGGTTGGCGCGCGCGGCGTAGGTGGCGGCGGTGTACCCGGCGGGACCGGATCCGATGATGATCAGGTCGCGGATGCCGTCGTGCTCGGCCGGCGGGATCGCGGGGTTCCCGTCGGTGGTCACGGCGGGGCCGGGGGTCGGGTGGGAACTCGTCACGGGCGGCACAACGAGGATCGTAGGTGCGGCATTCCCCGATCTGCTGTCAGTGGCCCCCTCCAGGGCGCCGCGCCGTGCCTGCGAGGGGTGCGGACCCGTCCCGGGTACCGACCTGAGTCAGCCCGCGGACTGGACCTCGATCTCGGCGAGGTCTGCGGAGAAGCCGCCCTCGCTCGGTACCAGGCCGGTGATCCACACGAGCACGTAGTTGGCGGTGGCCGGCTCGTCGAAGGAGAACTGCGTCGTCCCCTCGAGCGTGCCGTCGGCGGCCGGGGTGAAGCTGTTGAGGTCCGTGCCGGCCTCCTCGCCCACCCGGATCTCCACGCTGGCGCCCGGCCGGCTGGTGGTGATCGAGACCCCGGAGAGCGTCTGCGCCCCGCCCAGGTCGAGCAGCAGGCCCACGCCGTCCTTGAGGTTCCCGAACGCCGGTGAGCCCCGGTACTCGTACGTCGACCAGGCCGTCGAGGGGTCCCCGTCGGAGGCGAGGGCCACGTCCTCGTCGTTGTCCGGGTCACCGTCGCCCTGCGGGTCGAAGACCTGGCCACCGGCGATCGGGATCGCCGTCCCGGCCTCGGCCGGCGCGCTGGAGCGGGTGCCGCCGCCGGCGCTCGCCGAGCCGCTGGGCGTCGAGCCCTCGACGTCGTCGACGTTGCCGGCGACCGACAGGACGGACTTGCCCAGCCACACGGCGAGCGCGATTACGACCGCCAGGGCGATGAGCGGCAGGCCGATGACGACGAAGCGGTGTCGCTTGGCGCCGTCCTCGTCGAGGTCGGTCTCGCCGGTGGGCGGGCCGACCGGCGGGTAGCGGTCGGCGCCGAGGTCCCCGAGCGGGCCGTCGTCGTACTGGTCGCCCCAGACGCTGCGCGTCGGCGCCGGGTCGGTCGGCCGCACCGTGCCGGCGTAGGCGCCGCCGCTCGGCGCGACGGTCCCGGCGGCGATGGTGTCCCCGCCGAGGGCCCCCGGCGGGAGCGGGGCAGCGGTCACCGGCCGGACCGGCGG
>NZ_SPQM01000043.1 GCF_004570345.1 Blastococcus sp. CT_GayMR20
CAGCGTGCCGCCGAGGTCGCCCCGTGCGGCGACGTACTCCTTCGCGACGAGGTTCATGCCGTCGCGGTACGGCGTCACGAGCATGACGTCGGCCGCCCGGTAGAGGGCGGCCAGCTCCTCGCGCGGCATGGACTGGTTGAAGTAGTGCACGGCCGGCCCGGCGATGGACCCGAAGACGCCGTTGATGTGGCCGACCTGCTGCTCGATGGTCTCCCGCATGTGCACGTAGTGCTCCACGCGCTCGCGGCTGGGCGTGGCCACCTGGACGAGGACGGTGTCCGGGGCCTCCACCGCGCCGTCCTCGAGCAGTTCCTCGAACGCGGCCAGGCGCACGCCGATGCCCTTGGTGTAGTCCAGCCGGTCGACGCCCAGGATGATCTTCGACGGGTTGCCGAGCTCCTTGCGGATCTCCTCCGCGCGCGCGAGCACCTCGGGGGAGCTGGCCAGCTCGTCGAAGGCGGCGACGTCGATCGAGATGGGGAAGGCGCGCGCGGCGACCGTCCGTCCGTCGTACTCGATCAGGTGCTTGCGGGCGGGCAGGTCGTGCAGCCGGCGGGCGAGCTGGACGAAGTTCGACCCCGCGGCGGGCCGCTGGAAGCCGACCAGGTCGGCCCCGAGCAGGCCCTCGACGATCGCCGACCGCCACGGGAGCTGGGTGAACAGCTCGTAGGGCGGGAAGGGGATGTGCAGGAAGAACCCGATGGTGAGATCGGGTCGCTGTTGGCGCAGGAGTGCGGGGACGAGCTGCAACTGGTAGTCGTGCACCCACACGATCGCGCCCTCGCCGGCGACGGCCGCGGCCCGCTCGGCGAAGCGCTTGTTGACCTGGACGTAGGTGTCCCACCAGGTCCGGTGGTACTCGGGCTTCTCGACGACGTCGTGGTACAGCGGCCACAGAGAGGCGTTCGACATGCCCTCGTAGTAGCGGTCGACCTCCTCCTCGGTGAGCGGCACCGGGATCAGCGACATGCCACCGGACTCGAACGGCTCGGGCGCGTCACCGGCGGACCCGGACCAGCCCACCCAGGCACCGCCGCGACCGGCCACGAAGGGCTCCAGCGCCGTCACCAGGCCGCCCGGGCTGCGCTGCCAGTGCGTGTCGCCGTCCGGCCCGACGACCTGGTCGACCGGAAGCCGGTTGGCGACCACGATCACAGGACTGTCCGCGCCGATGCGGTCTTCCGAGTTGTCCCCCATACCGCTGCCGAGCCTAACGGGACAGCGCGTACCCGGCCGCCGCGGCTCCCAGCCCGAGGACGAGGGTGGCCGCGAGGTAGGCCAGCGCCCGCGCGAGTGCGCGCTGCTCGGTCAGCCGGACGACGTCCGCGCCGAACGTGGAGAAGGTGGTGAGGGTGCCGATGAAGCCGGTGCCCACCAGCGCCACCACCTCCCCGGGGACGGCGGACCAGCCGAGGACGACGCCGAGCACCCCGCTGCCGACGACGTTCACCGCGAGCGTCCCGGGAGCCGGATCGCGCCCGCCGCGGCCGGCGATCCGGGTCGCGAGCAGCCGCAGCGGCGCTCCGACGAGGGCACCGGCCACGACGAGCAGGGCGGTCACCGGGCCGTCCGTCCCGCGCACACCGCTCCGGCCGCCACCGCGAGCACCCCACCGAGGACGGACGCCAGCACGTACCCGGCGGCGAGGGGGAGCGCGCCGTCGTCCACGAGCTCGACCACCTCGACGGCGAACGCGGAGTAGGTCGTGTAGCCCCCGAGGACGCCGACGCCCAGGAACGGCTTCACCCAGGAGGGCTCGGGCGAGCGACGGCCGACCGCCCCGAGGAGAACGCCCAGCAGGAAGCACCCGGTGAGGTTGACCAGCAGGGTCGCCCAGGGCCAGCCGCCGGACGGGGCGACGGCCTCGGTCGCCGCCCACCGGGCGAGCGCACCGAGCGCACCTCCGAGGGCGGCCAGGACGTAGGCCATCGGTCCGCCGCCCTCCCCCTCGATCGCGTCGGGCAGCATGCCCTCCGGGAGGGTCGCACGAGGGCGGCCCGCAGCACGGGAGGAGTGGCCTTGGGACCGCTGCAGGGCGTACGGGTCGTCGAGTTCGCCGGCCTGGGACCGGGTCCGTTCTGCGGCATGCTGATGGCCGACCTGGGCGCGGACGTCGTGCGGATCGACCGCCGCGGCGCCCGCGGCGGGCTGATCGGCGCCCTGGGGGCCACCTCGCTTCTCGACCGCGGCAAGCGGTCGATCGCCCTCGACCTCAAGGACGACGACGACCTGCAGGTGGTCCGGGCGCTGGTCCAGCGGACCGACGTCCTGCTCGAGGGTTTCCGGCCCGGGGTCATGGAGCGCCTCGGCCTCGGACCGGACGAGCTGCTCGCGCTCAACCCGGCGCTGGTCTACGGCCGGATGACCGGCTGGGGCCAGACGGGGCCGCTGGCCAGCAGCGCGGGCCACGACATCGGGTACATCGGGCTCTCCGGTGCGCTGGGCGCGACCGGTCGGCCCGACGAGCGGCCCGCTCCCCCGATGAACCTGCTGGGCGACTTCGGCGGCGGGGGAGTGTTCCTGGCGCTGGGGGCCCTGGCGGCGCTCGTGCACGCTCGGGCGACCGGTGAGGGCCAGGTCGTGGACGCCGCCATCGTCGACGGCACCGCCGTCCTGACGACGATGATCCACGGGATGCTCGCGAGCGGCTCCTGGATCGACCGGCGCGGCCGGAACCTGCTCGACACCGGTGCGCCCTTCTACGACGTCTACCGGTGCGCCGACGGGCAGTTCGTCGCGGTGGGGGCGCTGGAGGAACAGTTCTACGCGGCCCTGCTCGACGGTCTGGGTCTGGCCGGGGACGAGTCGCTGCCCGACCGCACCGACCCGCGGCAGTGGGCTGCCCTGCGAGAGCGATTCACCGAGGTCTTCGCCGGCCGGACCCGTGCGGAGTGGTGGGCCGTCTTCGAAGGCACCGATGCCTGCGTGGCGCCCGTCTGGTCCCTGCTCGAGGCGACGTCCGACGGGCACAACACGGCGCGCGGCGTGTTCGTCGAGGTCGACGGCACCCTGCAGCCGAACGCCGCGCCCCGGTTCTCCGCGACCCCCGGCGCGGTGGGCTCCGTGCCGTGGGTGGGTCAGCACGACCTCGAGATCCGCGCCGAACTCCACCTCTAGGTGCCGAAACCGCCATTTCGGCACGCCCGAGGACGTGCCGAAATGGCGGTTCTGGCTACTACCGGCGGCGGGTCTCGGGGAACAGCAGGTCGACGAACCGCTCGACGACCGGCTGCGGCTCGTGGTTGGCCAGCCCCGGCCGCTCGTTGGCCTCGATGAAGACGTAGTCGGGGCCGTCGAGGTCGGGGACCAGGAAGTCCAGACCCGTCACCGGGATGCCGAGCGCCGTGGCGGCCCGGACCGAGGCGTCGGCGATGTCCGGGTGCAGGCGACTGGTGACGTCCTCGATGGTTCCGCCGGTGTGCAGGTTCGCCGTCCGCCGGACGCGGATCCGGGTGCCGTTCGGCGGGACGTCGTCCATCCCCCAGCCGGCCTCGGCGACCACCTCGGCGGTGATGTCGTCGAGGGGGATCCGCGACTCCCCCTCGGTGGCCCGCTCGCGGCGGATGCTGGTCGAGCGGATCAGCTCGGTGACCGTGTGCCGGCCGTCGGCGAGGATCTCCGCCGGCCGGCGGACGGCGGCCGCGACGACCTGCCGGTCGATCACGATGACGCGGAGGTCCTCCCCGGGCACCAGTTCCTCGACGAGGACGTCGGGGCAGAACTGCAGCGCCGCGGCCACCGCGCGCTCCAGCCCCGCCTCGTCGGTCACCCCGACGGTGATCCCCCGCCCCTGCTCGCCCCGAGCCGGCTTCACCACGGCCTCGCCGACCTCGGCGAGCAGAGCGCGGGCCGCGACCAGGTCGCCCTCGCAGGCGACGGTCCCCTTCGCCACCCGGACGCCGGCCCGCTCCATGATCCGGCGGGTGACCCGCTTGTCGTCGCAGCGGCTCAGGGCCACCGCCGTCGTGAACTCCGACAGCGACTCCAACGTCAGCACCGTCCGTCCGCCGATCGACAGCCGCATCTCGCCGGACAGCGGATCGGTCACCTCGACCCGGATCCCGCGGCGCAGCGCCTCGTCGGCGATGATTCGCGAATAGACGTTGAGGTCGTCCAGACCGGGGGGCCGGGCGGCGTACAGCGAGGTGTTGATCGGGTTCTTGCGCTTGACGCAGACCGCGGCGACCCGGTTGAACCCCAGCTTCCGGTAGAGCGCGATCGCCGCCGCGTTGTCGTGCATGACCGAGAGGTCCAGGTAGGCACGGCCCCGGCCGACGTAACGCTCGGCCAGCACCCGGACCAGCGCCTCACCCGTGCCCGGCGGGGCGTCCTGGGCGTGCACGGCCAGGCACCACAGGCTCGTGCCGGCCTCGGGGTCCCCGAAGGCCAGGTCGTGATCGACCCCGGTGACCGTGCCGACGATCTTCCCCGTGCGCCGGTCCTCGGCCACCAGGTAGGTGAACGTCCGGGTGCGGTGGTTGCGCCACATGACGTCGGTGTCGCCGGTGACCATCCCGTTGAGGGCGTAGATGTCGTTGATGAGCTCCATCTCGACCTCGGAGGTCACCGTGCGCACGAAGACGCCGCGGATGAGCTCCGAGCGCGGGCGGTACCGGTACAGGTCGAGGCGGTAGGTGTAGCTCGGGTCGATGAACAGCTCGTCCGGCGCCAGCCCGACCAGCACGTGCGGGTCGCGGGGGTAGATGCAGATGTCGCGCTCGCCGGCCTCCTCGGCACGCAGCGCGTCGACGATGCCGCGCAGGTCGCCGAACGTCTGGCCGAAGACCAGCCGCCCCCAGCCGAGGTCGAGGACGACGTCGGTCTGCATGCCCCGCAGCTGGTGCTGGGACGGCTGCTTCCAGGAGCGGCTGGTGATGGCCGGCGCCGAGGGCACCGGCGTCCTCCGCCGGTGCCCGGCGACCCGGGGGGTCCCGGTCACGCTCAGACCCCGTTGGTCTGCAGCCAGAGCTCGAGCAGCCCCAGCTGCCAGAGCTTGTTGCCCTTGAGCGGGGTGAGCTCCCCGTTGGGGTCGGCGAGGAGCTCCCGGACGTACTCGGGGCGGAACAGGGCGCGGTCGCGCGCCGGCTCGCTCGCCAGCGCGTCCCGGACCAGGTCGAGCACCTTGCCCTCGAGGTGGGTGATGGCCGGCACCGGGAAGTAGCCCTTGGGCCGGTCGATGACCTCCGACGGGATGATCCGGCGCCCGATCGCCTTGAGGACGCCCTTGCCGCCGTCGGCGAGCTTCAGCTCCGGGGGGCACAGGGCGGCCAGCTCGACCAGGTCGTGGTCGAGGAACGGGACGCGGGCCTCCAGGCCCCAGGCCATGGACATGTTGTCCACGCGCTTGACCGGGTCGTCGACCAGCATGATCTCGCTGTCCAGGCGCAGGGCGGCGTCCACGGAGGTCTCCGCGCCGTCCCGGGTCATGTGCGCCCGGACGAACGCCAGGCTCGGGTCCTCGGCGAGGGCGTACCGGTCGGAGACGATCGCCCGCATCGCGGCGTGGTCGCGATCGAAGAACCGTCGGGAGTACTCGGCGATGCCGGCCTCGCGGTCCAGCCCCGCCAGCGGCGGGTACCAGTGGTAGCCGGCGAAGACCTCGTCCGCGCCCTGCCCGGACTGCACGACCCGGATCGTCTGCGAGACCCGCTCGCTGAGCAGGTCGAAGGCCACGACGTCGTGGCTGACCATCGGCTCGGCCATCGCCCCGATGGCGTGCCCGAGGGCCCCCGCGAGCTCGTCGGAGCCGACCCGGATCCGGTGGTGGTCGGTGCCGAAGTGCTGCGCGATGACGTCGGAGTAGGCGAACTCGTCGCCCTCCTGCCCGGCGACGGACTCGAAGCCGATCGAGTAGGTCGCCAGCCCGGTCTGCCCCTCCTGGGCGAGCAACCCGACGATCAGGCTGGAGTCCAGGCCGCCGGAGAGCAGCACGCCCACCGGGATGTCGGCGACCAGCCGGCGGCGGACGGCGACCCGGAGCGCCTCCTCGACGGCGTCCTCCCAGTCCCGCGCCGACCAGCCCGCGTGCTCGGGACGGCGCTCGTAGCGCGGCTCCCAGAAGCGGTGCTCCCGACTCGTGCCGTCGGGCTCGACGACCCGGACGGTCGCCGGCGGCAGCTTGCGGACGCCGTTCAGCAGCGTCCGCGGCGCGGGGACGACGGCGTGCCAGGTGAGGTAGTGGTGGAGGGCGACCGGGTCGACGGAAGTGTCGACGTCGCCCGCGCGCAGCAGGGCAGGGAGCGTCGAGGCGAACCGGAGCCGGCCCGGTGTCTCGGCCAGGTACAGCGGCTTGATGCCCAGGCGGTCACGGGCGAGGACGACGCGACCGGAGTCCCGCTCGTGGATCGCGAACGCGAACATGCCGTGCAGGTGGTCGACGACGTCGGTGCCCCAGTGGGCGTACCCCTTGAGGATGACCTCGGTGTCGCTGTGGGAGAAGAAGCGGTAGCCGTGGCCCTCCAGCTCGGCCCGCAGCTCCTGGTAGTCGTAGATGCAGCCGTTGAAGACGGCGGTCAGGCCGAGCTCGTTGTCCACCATCGGCTGGGAGCCGCAGGTGGACAGGTCGATGACCGACAGCCGGCGGTGGCCGAACGCCACCCGGCCGAAGCTCGCGACCCCCTGACCATCCGGTCCCCGGGGCACGAGGGACTCGACCATCCGGGCGACCGCGGTCGTGTCGGCCAGGGTTCCGTCGAACGTGATCTCGCCGCACAGCCCACACATACGTGCCGATCCAACCAGCGGCCGCGGGGCCCCGCGACGCGGGCACGGCGCGTCGTGAGCCAGTTCACGCCGTCCTTACACAGCCGTTCCACGTGGAACACGAGCGAGGGCGGCTCCCCCACCCGGGAGCCGCCCTCGTCCTTCCACCCATCCCATCCAGTGGTTCTACGCGGCGGCTCCGGTGAGCCGGCCGACCGCCGCGACGACGTCGACGAGGCCGGTGCCCTTGTCGAAGGACGTCGCGTAGCCGCCGACGGTCTCGTAGGGGGCGCCGTCCGTGTAGCGGTGCGTGGTGCCCTTCAGCGCCGCCTCGATCTCCGCCGGCGTGGCCGAGGGGTCGGCCTGGAAGAGCTGAGCGACGATGCCCGCGATGTGCGGAGCCGCCATCGAGGTGCCGCTGATGGTGTTGAACGTGCCGATGTCCAGCGCGCCCGGCCCGTTGCGCGGGTCCAGGCCCGTCGAGCAGATCGGCAGGTAGAGGCGGCAGGACGACGTGATGTTCTCGCCCGGTGCCGAGAGGTCGGGCCAGGTGGACGGCTCGGTCGCGTCGCCGCGGGAGGAGTACTCGCTGACCACGCCGTCCCGGGTGCCGGTGTCCTGGTCGTAGTACGAGGCGACCGAGAGGATGCCGCCGGTCGGGTCCTGGCCCGACGGGTTGGTGACCGACGCCGTGCCGTCGCCGCCGTCGTTGCCCGCTGCCCAGACCGTGACGACGCCCTCCGCGACGAGTGCCCGCTGCAGCTTGACCGTGGCCGAGTTCGGGTCGAACTCGCCGCCGCCGGACGGGCCGTAGGAGTTGTTCGTGACCTTGATCGGCGGGCAGACGTCGGCGGGGACACCTGCGCCGCAGGGCGCCTCGTGGTTCTCCAGCACCCAGTTCAGCGCCGAGTCGGCGCCGACGATGAGCAGGACGGCGCCGGTCGAGATGGACACCAGGCTCGCGCCGGCGGCGGCGCCCTGGAGCGATCCGCCGTCCGCCAGCTCCGTCGGCCGGCCGGCGACGATGCCGCTGACGTGCGTCCCGTGCCCCCCGCCGGAGATGGTGTCGGTGTCGACGACGCCCGGGACAGGGATGACGCAGTCGGGTTCGGTGTTCGACTCGACGAGGCAGACGCTCTTCAGGTTCGCGACGACGGCGCTGGAGCCGTCGGGGTTCCGGAAGTAGGGGTGCGTGGGGTCGATGCCGGAGTCGATGACGGCGACCGAGACGCCGCTGCCGTCCAGTGCCCGGCCGTTCGCGCCCGTGAAGGTCTGCTCGGCCACGGCCCCGCGGGTGGCGGTGTTGGACGTCTCCTGGGAGAAGGAGATCGGGGTGTTGCCCTCGAGGTAGACGACGCCCGGCTGGGTGCGGGCGGCCTCGATCTGGTCGGCGGTGCCGGACGCCACCACGACGCCGATCCGCTCGAACTCGGTGACGGTGCGCATGCCGGTCGCGCCGACCGCCGCGCGTGCGGCCGCGATGTCCGTCCCGTGAACCATCAGGGTCGTGGCGCCGGACAGCGTGGACAGCTGCTGGGCGAGGAAGTCCTGGACGGGGGCTGCGGAAGGGGCGGCGGATGCGGGCGCGACGGCGAGTGCCGTCGCGACGACCGTCAGGCTCCCCGCCCCCAGCGCTCGGCGGATCGACCGGTTCATGGCACTCCTCGCGGGTCACTGACTGTGGTGCAAGCGGTGTGTGCGCTGTCCCAACGAGCGACCCACGCGGTGGTTACCCCCGGGTAGCGAAGGGCAGGAGAAATCCATGCGCACACGGACACTCGGCGACCTGACCGTCTCTGCCGAGGGGCTGGGCTGCATGGGGATGAGCGAGTTCTACGGAACGGGGGACCAGCAGGAAGCCGAGCGGACGATCCACCGCGCTCTCGACCTCGGCGTCACCTTCCTCGACACCGCCGACATGTACGGCCCGTTCACCAACGAGCGGCTGGTCGGCCGCGCGATCGCCGGCCGCCGCGACGAGGTCGTGCTGGCCACGAAGTTCGGCAACGAGCGCGGCGAAGATGGGTCCTACCGCGGCGTGAACGGCCGGCCGGACTACGTGCACGCCGCCTGCGACGCGTCCCTGCAGCGCCTGGGCGTGGACGTCATCGACCTCTACTACCAGCACCGGGTGGACACCACCGTGCCCGTCGAGGACACCTGGGGTGCCCTGCGCGAGCTGGTGGCGGCCGGCAAGGTGCGCGCCGTCGGCATCTCCGAGGCGGCGCCGGAGACCATCCGCCGCGCGCACGCGGTCCAGCCGGTGACGGCGGTGCAGACGGAGTACTCGCTGTGGACCCGTGACCCGGAGGACGACGGCGTCCTGGCCACCTGCGCCGAGCTCGGCATCGGCTTCGTCGCCTACTCACCGATCGGCCGCGGATTCCTCTCCGGGCAGATCCGCACGGTCGAGGACCTCGCGCCCGACGACTTCCGCCGCCGCAGTCCGCGGTTCCAGGGCGAGGCCTTCCAGCAGAACCTCGAGCTGGTCGACCGCGTCCGCGAGATCGCCGACGAGAAGGGGATCACCGCAAGCCAGCTCGCCCTGGCCTGGGTGATGGCGCAGGGCGACGGAGCCGGCCGGCCGGCCGGGGGCGGCGGGGTGGGCAGACCGACGATCGTGCCCATTCCGGGGACGAAGCGGGTCGCCTACCTGGAGGAGAACGCCGCGGCCGCGGACGTCGAGCTGACCCCCGAGGACCTGCGCCGGCTGGACGAGGCGGCGCCGGTCGGCGTGGCCGAGGGCGACCGCTACCCCGACATGTCCACCGTGCACCGTTAGCCCACGGCGGCCGGCTGCCGGGACTCCGGGAAGATGGAGCCGTGCAGCCTCCCGACGCGCCCGCCGACCCGCGCCCGTGAGGCCCCTCCTCGTCCAGGCGGCCACCGTGGTCGCCGTCCTGCTGGTGGTCCTCGGCGTCGCGTCGACGCTCGCGCGCCGGCGGATCGGTCTGGTCCACCTCGTCGTCGCCGCCGTGCTCGAGGCGGTTCTGCTCGTCCAGGCCGCCGTCGCGGCTGCCGCCCTGGTCGGCGGGGACCGGCCACCGGACACCGCCACCTTCGTCAGCTATGTGGTGGGGGTGGTGCTCGTGCCGGTGGCGGGCGTGCTCTGGGCCCGCACCGAGCGGACCCGCTGGGCGGGCACGGTGCTCGCGGTGGCCGGCGCCGTGGTCGGCGTCATGGTCTGGCGCCTGCTGCAGCTGTGGGAGGCGACCGGTGCGTGAGAACCGTGCCCTGGGCGAGCGCGCGACGGACACGGGAGCGGGCGCGCCGGGCGGCAGCGGCGCCGGCCGGGTGCTGGTCGCTGTCTACGGCACCTTCGCGCTGGCCGCCGGGGCGCGCGCGGCGGTCCAGCTGAGCACCCGTTTCTCCGACGCCCCGGTCGCCTACCTGCTGTCCGCGTTCGCCGCCGCCGTCTACGCCGTCGCGACCGTCGGCCTGGTCGGGGGCGGCCGGCGGGGCCGGCGGACGGCGCTGGCCGCGATCACCGTGGAACTGGTCGGCGTCCTGGTGGTGGGCACGCTCTCGCTGGCCGATCCGGCCGCGTTCCCCGACGAGACGGTGTGGTCGGCCTACGGCCGCGGCTACTACTTCGTCCCGCTCGTCCTGCCGGTGCTCGGGCTGCTCCTGCTGCGCCGCAGGCCGCCGGCTCAGAAGTCCCCGCCACCGAAGTCGCCGCCGCCGTAGTCGCCGCCACCGCCGTCCCAGCCGTTGTCGGCGCCGCCGGCGAAGTCCGCGTTCGGGTCGCCCCCGTAGTCGCCGCCCCCGCCGTCGGCTCCGGCGCCGTCCTGGTAGCCCTCGGCGTAGGCCTCCTCGTCACCGCCCCCGAACAGGCCGCCGTCGCCGAGGCCGGTGTCGAACAGCGCATCGGCGACCGCCGTGCCGATGACCAGGCCACCGATGGTGCCGAGCAGGCTGCCGCCGATCATGCTGCCCATGCCCGGCCCGCCGTAGCCACCGCCGTAGCCACCGCGGTAACCGCCGCCGTACCCGCCCGGGCCCCCGGCCCCGTAGCCCGGGCCGTAGCCGCCGAGTGCCCGCTCGAGCGTGCCCGGCTGGCGCATCTCCGCCCGGGTGGCCACGCGGGCCAGCGTCTCCGGGTCGTCGGTCCGCGGACGCTCACCCGCGGGCACAGCCGCGGCCAGCTGGGCCAGCACCTGCTGCCGCTGGTCGACCGTCAGCTGGGCGAACGCCTCGGTGTGCGCCTGCTCGATCTGCTCGGGCGGGGCGGTGCGCAGCAGGTACCGGTACCGCGCCACGGCCTGCTCGTCGGGCAGCGCCTCCCGGGGCGCCCGCGCAGGCTCCTGGTAGGGGGAGGCGTAGCCGTGGGCGTCGTCCCGACGGTTCCGGCCGAAGAGCCGATCGAGCAGTCCCATGGCGGTCCCTCCTCGCAGGTCCGGTCCGCCCCGGGTGACGAACAGGCCGCATCCTCCGTTCCCCGGACGACCCGGGGCCACACCCCTGCCGAGCCCGATCATGGTTCGACTCAGGCGGTGCACGGTTAAATAGCAGGCGTGCCGTCCGAGCGCGACCGTCGTCCGCCCTCCTCCGTACCGCAGCGTGCGCTGGAGTCCGTCGCCGACCTCGCGTCGGCGTCGACTGCGCCGCCGGCCCTGATCGACGCGGACGACGAGCTCGGCCAGCAGGCGGGCATCGTGACAGCCGCCAGCGCCGCGGTCTCCCGCGACGGGGGAGCCAGTGCGACGCTGCCGGCGGTCCTCGCCGACGTCCCCGTGGCCGTCCTGGTCATCGACCGCGCCGCCAGCACCGTCATCTACGCCAACACCGCCGCGGTCCAGCTGGCCGGGAACGTCCGCCTGCCCGTCGACGTCGACACCTGGGGTGCGGCGGCCGGGCTCACCGACCTCGGCGGCGGCCCGCTGGCGAGCAGCAGCGGTCCCCTGTCCGCGGTCGCCCAGGGCCGGCCCGTCACCGGGGAGGCCGTGCGGATGGCGCCCGGCACCAGCACCGAGCAGCAGCGCGCGACCGACGGCGGTTCGGACGAGCAGCTGCTCTGGGTGACCGGCTTCCCGCTGTCGCAGGCGGACAGCGAGCAGTCGCTGGCCCTCGTCGTCTTCCTCCAGCTCGACCCCGTCGAGCAGGCGGAGGACCCCGAGGCCTACCTGCAGGCCCTCCGCGAGCGGGCCGTCATCGCCACCGACATCACGTTCGCCATCACCGACCCCCGGCTGCCGGACAACCCGCTCATCTGGGTCAACCCGTCGTTCACGCGGATCACCGGCTACGGGGCCGAGGAGGCGGTGGGGCGGAACTGCCGCTTCCTGCAGGGTCCCGCGACCGATCCCGCGGCCGTCGCGGAGATCCGGGCCGCCCTCGCGGAGGAGCGCACGGTCACCGCCACCCTGCTGAACTACCGCAAGGACGGCACCGCGTTCTGGAACCAGCTGTCGATCAGCCCGGTCTTCGACGGTGCCGGGACGCTCGTGAGCTTCGTGGGCGTCCAGACCGACGTCACGGAGCGCGTCCGGGTGGAGCGCGAGCGGGAGGCGGCATTCACCGCGGAGAAGGCGGCCCGCCACGAGGCCGAGCTCGCCAGGGCGATCGCCGAGCAGGCCCGCACCGACGCGGAGCACGCGCGGGCCGGCGCCGAGGAGGCCCAGGCCCGGCTCGCCCTCATGGCCGAGGCCACGAGCACGCTGATCGCCACGCTGGACATGGCCGAGCTCCTCGACCGGCTGGCCGGCCTGTACGTCCCCCGCCTGGCCGACTGGGCGTTCGTCACGCTGCTCGACGACTACGGCGACGTCCGCGACTTCGCCTCCCGCCACCGGGACGGCCGCGAGGAGGAACTCGCCGAGTTCGCCGCACTGCACGTGCTGCACCTCGGCCCGGGTTCACCCAGCCGCCGGAGCATGGCCAGCTCCCGCCCGGTGGTGATGAACGACCTGTCCGCCGAGGACCGCGCTGCCGTGTTCACCTATCCCGGCGCGCTCGAGGCGTTCGAGCGGATCTCCGGCGCTCATGTCCTCACCGTGCCCATGGTCGCCCGGCGTCGCACGCTCGGTGCGATCGCCCTGATCCGGGACGGCGACCGGCAGGCGTTCGGCTCCGACGACGTCGGGCTCGCCTCCGACCTCGCCGCCAGGGCGGCCCTGGCGATCGACAACGTCCGCCTGTACCAGCGCGAGCACACCGTCGCCGACACCCTGCAGCGCTCGCTCCTGCCCGAGCTGCCCGAGGTGCCCGGGATCGAGTCCGCGGCCCATTACGTCAGCGCGTCGTCGGCCGCCGACGTCGGTGGCGACTTCTACGACCTGCTGGCGCTGCCCGACGGCTCGGTGGGTGTGGTCGTCGGTGACGTCGTCGGACACGACGTGGCGGCCGCTGCCGCCATGGGCCACCTGCGGGGCCTCCTGCGCGCCTGCCTCTGGGACGCCGAGGACGCCGATCCGGGCACCGTCCTCGCCCGGGTCGACCGCCTGGTGCAGGGGCTGCGGGTCGCCTCGCTCGCGACGATGGTCTACGCGCGCGCCGTCCGGCCCGTCCGCGACGGGGCGCCGTGGGAGCTGCACATCGCCAACGCGGGGCATCCACCGATGCTGCTGCGCACGCCCGACGGCAGTGTCCGCATCCTGAGCGAGATCACCGGGATGCTCGTCGGCGTGGACGCCTCCACGCACCGCGAGTCCGTCGTCCTGCCGGTGCCGGACGGCTCGACGCTGCTCGCCTACACCGACGGCCTCGTCGAGCGGCCTGGCCGGGATCTGGACCAGGGGATCCACGCGTTGTGCGAACGGGTGAGGAAGGCCCCGGTCGATGCCGGACCGGGCGAGCTGTGCGACGCGGCCGTGAGCGGGGCGCTCGACCACCGGGACGACGTGGCGCTGATCGCGGTCCGCTTCGGCTGACCGGCTACGCCTCGCTGCGGTGCAGCAGGCCGTAGGCGCCCCGGTGGTAGAGCAGCGGACGCCGGTCGGGATGGGCGCCGAGATCCAGGACGCGGGCGACGACGATCGTGTGGTCGCCGCCGTCGTACTCGGCCCACAGCTCGCCGTCGATCCAGGCCACGACGTCCTCGAGGATCGGCGCCCCGTGCGGGCTGGGCTGCCAGGGCACGCCGTCGAACTTGTCGTCGACGGAGCGGGCGAAGTTCTGCGACACGTCGTCCTGGCCCTCCGCCAGCACGTTCACGCAGAACCGGCGGATCTCGCGCAGCTGCGGCCAGGTGCGGGACGTGCGGGCCGGCGCGAACGCGACCAGCGGCGGGTCGAGCGACAGCGAGCTGAACGACTGGCAGGTGAAACCGATCGGTCCGTCGTCGGTGACCGCGGTGACCACGGTGACGCCGGAGGCGAAGTGGCCGAGCACCTCCCGCATGACGCCGGGGTCGACGATGCGCGGCGTCCCCATCAGCGGGCCTCCTGCGACCGGGGGACCGACCGGCCCCCGGCGCGGTAGAGCGAGCTGGGCAGCTCGTGGCCCACGGCGTGCTCGGTGACCCGCGCGGCCGCAAGGAGGGCGTCGAGGTCCATCCCGGTGCGGACGCCGGACTCCTCCAGCATGTAGACCAGCTCCTCGGTGGCGATGTTGCCGCTGGCGCCCGGTGCGAACGGGCAGCCGCCGAGGCCACCGATCGAGGAGTCGAGCTGGGTCACGCCGGCCTGCACGGCGGCCAGCGCGTTGGCCTGCCCGGTGCCGCGGGTGTCGTGGAAGTGCACGCCGAGGGGAGCACCCGGGCAGGCCCGGTGGACGGCGTCGAGGAGCTGCACGACCCGCAGCGGCGTCGTCGTCCCGATGGTGTCCCCGAGGCAGAGCTGATCGGCGCCGGCGGTGACGGCCGCACGGGCGACGTCGACGGTGCGGGGGATGGGCGTGCGGCCGTCGAAGGGGCAGTCCCACGCGGTGGCGATGATGACCTCGAGCGAGCCGCCGGCGCCGTGGGCGAGCTCGGCGATCGCGCCGACGGCGGCCACGGCCTCGGCGGTGGGGCGGCCGGCATTGGCGCGGCTGTGCCCGTCGGAGGCGGACACGACGTACTCGAGGTTGGCGACCCCGGCGTCGACGGCCCGCACGGCGCCCCGCGCGTTCGCGACGAGCGCCGACCAGTGCACATCCCCCCAGCGGGACAGCTCGGCGGCCACCTGCTCGGCGTCGGCGAGGGCGGGCACGGCCTTGGGGGAGACGAAGGACGTCGCCTCGATACGGCGCACCCCGGTCGCCACCAGCGCCTCGAGCATCTCCAGCTTGGCCGACAGGGGGACCGGCGCCTCCAGCTGGAGGCCGTCGCGCATGCCGACCTCCCGGACGTCGACCTCCGCCGGCAGCACCAGGTCGAACTCGTACACGCCAGTACCTCCTCGGTCCCGGGATCCGCCCGGTTCTGTCGGACCCCTCCCGCATCCTCCCCCTGATCCCGGTCCCCCATCGGGGCGACCCGGGCGGGGTCCCGTGACGTGTCCAGCGCGTTTGGGGGTACTGGTCCCGCAAGATGAGGGCGGACAGGAGGTGGGGAGTGATCGAGATGGTCGACCCGTTGCCCCCCGCCGACCGGCGCAGCGCGTTCGCCAACGCGCCGATGGGGGTCGCCCTCACCACGCCCGACGGCTTCCTCGTGGACGCCAACCCGGCGCTGTGCTCGATGCTCGCGAGCACCGTCGAGGAGCTGTACGGGCGCTCCGTCCTCGAGCACATCCCCCGCGAGCTGAGGTCCGCCGCCAACGACGCGCACGCCTCGCTCGTCGCGACGCCGACCCGGCCGATGCGGCACGAGACCCGCCTGCTGCAGCCCGACGGCACCGAGCTCCCGGTCCAGGTGACCGCCTCGTGGGTCGCGGCGACGCCGGACGGGCAGGCCGCGCACCTGGTGATGATCGTGGAGGACATCACCGAGCGGAAGGCGCTCGAGGCGCAGCTGGTCCACCGCTCGCTGCACGACCCGCTGACCGGGCTGCCGAACCGGCTGCTGTTCCATGACCGGCTCTGGCACGCCCTGGAGCGCGGCCGCCGGGAGAACACCCCGACCTGCGTGCTCATCGCCGACCTCGACGGCTTCAAGGCGATCAACGACGAGCTCGGTCACCCGACCGGCGACCTCGTGCTCGTGACGTTCGCCGAGCGGCTCCGCTCGGTGCTGCGCGCCAGCGACACCGCGGCACGGCTGGGCGGCGACGAGTTCAGCATCGTCTGCGAGAACACCGAGCCCGCCGACGCCGTGATCCTGGCCGACCGGTTGCGCACGGCCGTCACCGAGCCGCTGTCGCTGAGCGGGAACCCGATCCGGGTGGGCCTGAGCATCGGCATCGGCGCGGTGTCCGGCGGCGAGGACCCGGGGAACGTCTACGAGCGCGTGGTCCGCGAGGCCGACGACGCGATGTACCGCGACAAGGAGCGCCGCCGCCGGCTGCACCCTGCCTGACCAGGTCAGCCGTCCGCGGCCCAGCCCCGCACCCTCGGCAGGCGGGCGAAGACGGCGGTGAGGACGGGGAGGACGAGCGCGAAGGCGACGAACAACCCGAGGCCCAGCATGTCCACGCCGTCCAGGGTCGCGGCTCCGGTGAGCAGAGCGAGAAGGAGCACGCTGACGGTCGCCACGGCCGCGGCGAAGAGCACCGTGGGCGAGTCCTGGCGCGAGAGCACGACGGAGCCGCCGATGAGTCCGGCGGCGCACAGCAGGCCCAGCATGAGCACGCTGGTGGCGGGGTCCGCGTCTCCCGAGGCCGCCGCGTAGAGGAAGAAGAGCGACCCGAGCGCGGTGAGACCGCCGGTGACGAAGCCGAGCACGATCGCCGCGGTGGCGACACCCGGCCGGCCCGGTCCGTACGGCCAGGTGGTGACAACCGCCGGCAGGTTCCACGGGGCCACCGCCCCGTAGCCGGGCAGCGGTCCGTGAGCGGGGGGCGGGCCGTAGCCCGGGGGAGGGCCGTATACGGGCGGTGGGCCGTATCCAGGCGGTGGGCCGTAGGCCTGCGGCGGCACGTACGCGCCGGGCGGATAGGCGTCCCAGTCCTGCTCCGCGTTCATGCCGCCAGTCTGCCGTGGCGGGCCCCGGGTTCCGGCCTCGGCACGTACCGGTTCACCCCACCGGGGAGGCGGCGACCGGCTCGCGGGCCGGGGCGGTGGGCGCCGAGCCCAGCCGCGCACCCTCGACGTCCAGGTCCGGCAGCGCGCGGTCCAACCAGCGCGGGAGCCACCAGGCCGACCGGCCGAGCAGCGCCAGGACGGCGGGCACGAGCGTCATGCGCACGAGGAAGGCGTCGACCAGGATGCCGACGGCCAGGCCGAGCGCGATGGCCTTGACGATGACGTCCTCGATCGTCACGAAGCTGGCGAAGACCGAGAACATGATCAGCGCGGCGGCGACGACCACGCGTGCCGCGTGCCGGGCGCCGGTCACGACGGCCTCGCGGGGTGCCGCCCCGTGCACGTACTCCTCGCGCATGCGGGAGACGAGGAAGACCTCGTAGTCCATGGCGAGCCCGAAGAGGACCGCCATCAGGATGACGGGCAGGAAGCTGATCACCGGCCCCGTCGCGGACACCCCGAGGAGGTCGCCGAACCAGCCCCGCTGGAAGACGGCGACCACGGCGCCGAACGAGGCGCCGACCGACAGCAGGAACCCGACGGCGGCCTTGATCAGCTTCCTGCCCGTCATCCTGATGGCGGTCCTCTTCGGGCTCGCCATGGACTACGAGGTCTTCCTCGTCTCCCGCATGCGCGAGGAGTACGTGCACGGGGCGGCACCCCGCGAGGCCGTCGTGACCGGCGCCCGGCACGCGGCACGCGTGGTCGTCGCCGCCGCGCTGATCATGTTCTCGGTCTTCGCCAGCTTCGTGACGATCGAGGACGTCATCGTCAAGGCCATCGCGCTCGGCCTGGCCGTCGGCATCCTGGTCGACGCCTTCCTCGTGCGCATGACGCTCGTGCCCGCCGTCCTGGCGCTGCTCGGCCGGTCGGCCTGGTGGCTCCCGCGCTGGTTGGACCGCGCGCTGCCGGACCTGGACGTCGAGGGTGCGCGGCTGGGCTCGGCGCCCACCGCCCCGGCCCGCGAGCCGGTCGCCGCCTCCCCGGTGGGGTGAACCGGTACGTGCCGAGGCCGGAACCCGGGGCCCGCCACGGCAGACTGGCGGCATGAACGCGGAGCAGGACTGGGACGCCTATCCGCCCGGCGCGTACGTGCCGCCGCAGGCCTACGGCCCACCGCCTGGATACGGCCCACCGCCCGTATACGGCCCTCCCCCGGGCTACGGCCCGCCCCCCGCTCACGGACCGCTGCCCGGCTACGGGGCGGTGGCCCCGTGGAACCTGCCGGCGGTTGTCACCACCTGGCCGTACGGACCGGGCCGGCCGGGTGTCGCCACCGCGGCGATCGTGCTCGGCTTCGTCACCGGCGGTCTCACCGCGCTCGGGTCGCTCTTCTTCCTCTACGCGGCGGCCTCGGGAGACGCGGACCCCGCCACCAGCGTGCTCATGCTGGGCCTGCTGTGCGCCGCCGGACTCATCGGCGGCTCCGTCGTGCTCTCGCGCCAGGACTCGCCCACGGTGCTCTTCGCCGCGGCCGTGGCGACCGTCAGCGTGCTCCTTCTCGCTCTGCTCACCGGAGCCGCGACCCTGGACGGCGTGGACATGCTGGGCCTCGGGTTGTTCGTCGCCTTCGCGCTCGTCCTCCCCGTCCTCACCGCCGTCTTCGCCCGCCTGCCGAGGGTGCGGGGCTGGGCCGCGGACGGCTGACCTGGTCAGGCAGGGTGCAGCCGGCGGCGGCGCTCCTTGTCGCGGTACATCGCGTCGTCGGCCTCGCGGACCACGCGCTCGTAGACGTTCCCCGGGTCCTCGCCGCCGGACACCGCGCCGATGCCGATGCTCAGGCCCACCCGGATCGGGTTCCCGCTCAGCGACAGCGGCTCGGTGACGGCCGTGCGCAACCGGTCGGCCAGGATCACGGCGTCGGCGGGCTCGGTGTTCTCGCAGACGATGCTGAACTCGTCGCCGCCCAGCCGTGCCGCGGTGTCGCTGGCGCGCAGCACCGAGCGGAGCCGCTCGGCGAACGTCACGAGCACGAGGTCGCCGGTCGGGTGACCGAGCTCGTCGTTGATCGCCTTGAAGCCGTCGAGGTCGGCGATGAGCACGCAGGTCGGGGTGTTCTCCCGGCGGCCGCGCTCCAGGGCGTGCCAGAGCCGGTCATGGAACAGCAGCCGGTTCGGCAGCCCGGTCAGCGGGTCGTGCAGCGAGCGGTGGACCAGCTGCGCCTCGAGCGCCTTCCGCTCGGTGATGTCCTCCACGATCATCACCAGGTGCGCGGCCTGCCCGTCCGGCGTCGCCGCGACCCACGAGGCGGTCACCTGGACCGGGAGCTCGGTGCCGTCGGGCTGCAGCAGGCGGGTCTCGTGCCGCATCGGCCGGGTCGGCGTCGCGACGAGCGAGGCGTGCGCGTCGTTGGCGGCGGACCTCAGCTCGCGGGGGATGTGCTCGAGGACGGAGCGCCCGTACAGCTCCTCGACGGTGCTCGCGAGCATCGAGCACAGCGCCGGGTTGGCGTCCACGAGGAAGCCGTCGGGCGTGGTGAGGGCGACCCCCATCGGCGCGTTGGCGAACGCGCTGCGCCGGTCGGCGGGGGGCAACGGGTCGACCATCTCGATCACTCCCCACCTCCTGTCCGCCCTCATCTTGCGGGACCAGTACCCCCAAACGCGCTGGACACGTCACGGGACCCCGCCCGGGTCGCCCCGATGGGGGACCGGGATCAGGGGGAGGATGCGGGAGGGGTCCGACAGAACCGGGCGGATCCCGGGACCGAGGAGGTACTGGCGTGTACGAGTTCGACCTGGTGCTGCCGGCGGAGGTCGACGTCCGGGAGGTCGGCATGCGCGACGGCCTCCAGCTGGAGGCGCCGGTCCCCCTGTCGGCCAAGCTGGAGATGCTCGAGGCGCTGGTGGCGACCGGGGTGCGCCGTATCGAGGCGACGTCCTTCGTCTCCCCCAAGGCCGTGCCCGCCCTCGCCGACGCCGAGCAGGTGGCCGCCGAGCTGTCCCGCTGGGGGGATGTGCACTGGTCGGCGCTCGTCGCGAACGCGCGGGGCGCCGTGCGGGCCGTCGACGCCGGGGTCGCCAACCTCGAGTACGTCGTGTCCGCCTCCGACGGGCACAGCCGCGCCAATGCCGGCCGCCCCACCGCCGAGGCCGTGGCCGCCGTCGGCGCGATCGCCGAGCTCGCCCACGGCGCCGGCGGCTCGCTCGAGGTCATCATCGCCACCGCGTGGGACTGCCCCTTCGACGGCCGCACGCCCATCCCCCGCACCGTCGACGTCGCCCGTGCGGCCGTCACCGCCGGCGCCGATCAGCTCTGCCTCGGGGACACCATCGGGACGACGACGCCGCTGCGGGTCGTGCAGCTCCTCGACGCCGTCCACCGGGCCTGCCCGGGTGCTCCCCTCGGCGTGCACTTCCACGACACCCGCGGCACCGGGCAGGCCAACGCGCTGGCCGCCGTGCAGGCCGGCGTGACCCAGCTCGACTCCTCGATCGGTGGCCTCGGCGGCTGCCCGTTCGCACCGGGCGCCAGCGGCAACATCGCCACCGAGGAGCTGGTCTACATGCTGGAGGAGTCCGGCGTCCGCACCGGGATGGACCTCGACGCCCTCCTTGCGGCCGCGCGGGTCACCGAGCACGCCGTGGGCCACGAGCTGCCCAGCTCGCTCTACCGCGCCGGGGGCCGGTCGGTCCCCCGGTCGCAGGAGGCCCGCTGATGGGGACGCCGCGCATCGTCGACCCCGGCGTCATGCGGGAGGTGCTCGGCCACTTCGCCTCCGGCGTCACCGTGGTCACCGCGGTCACCGACGACGGACCGATCGGTTTCACCTGCCAGTCGTTCAGCTCGCTGTCGCTCGACCCGCCGCTGGTCGCGTTCGCGCCGGCCCGCACGTCCCGCACCTGGCCGCAGCTGCGCGAGATCCGCCGGTTCTGCGTGAACGTGCTGGCGGAGGGCCAGGACGACGTGTCGCAGAACTTCGCCCGCTCCGTCGACGACAAGTTCGACGGCGTGCCCTGGCAGCCCAGCCCGCACGGGGCGCCGATCCTCGAGGACGTCGTGGCCTGGATCGACGGCGAGCTGTGGGCCGAGTACGACGGCGGCGACCACACGATCGTCGTCGCCCGCGTCCTGGATCTCGGCGCCCATCCCGACCGGCGTCCGCTGCTCTACCACCGGGGCGCCTACGGCCTGCTGCACCGCAGCGAGGCGTAGCCGGTCAGCCGAAGCGGACCGCGATCAGCGCCACGTCGTCCCGGTGGTCGAGCGCCCCGCTCACGGCCGCGTCGCACAGCTCGCCCGGTCCGGCATCGACCGGGGCCTTCCTCACCCGTTCGCACAACGCGTGGATCCCCTGGTCCAGATCCCGGCCAGGCCGCTCGACGAGGCCGTCGGTGTAGGCGAGCAGCGTCGAGCCGTCCGGCACCGGCAGGACGACGGACTCGCGGTGCGTGGAGGCGTCCACGCCGACGAGCATCCCGGTGATCTCGCTCAGGATGCGGACACTGCCGTCGGGCGTGCGCAGCAGCATCGGTGGATGCCCCGCGTTGGCGATGTGCAGCTCCCACGGCGCCCCGTCGCGGACGGGCCGGACGGCGCGCGCGTAGACCATCGTCGCGAGCGAGGCGACCCGCAGCCCCTGCACCAGGCGGTCGACCCGGGCGAGGACGGTGCCCGGATCGGCGTCCTCGGCGTCCCAGAGGCAGGCGCGCAGGAGGCCCCGCAGGTGGCCCATGGCGGCAGCGGCCGCCACGTCGTGTCCGACGACGTCACCGACGACCACACCCACCGAGCCGTCGGGCAGCGCCAGCAGGTCGTAGAAGTCGCCACCGACGTCGGCGGCCGACGACGCGCTGACGTAATGGGCCGCGGACTCGATCCCGGGCACCTCGGGCAGCTCGGGCAGGAGCGAGCGCTGCAGGGTGTCGGCGACGGTGTGCTCGCGCTGGTACAGGCGGACGTTGTCGATCGCCAGGGCCGCCCTGGCGGCGAGGTCGGAGGCGAGCCCGACGTCGTCGGAGCCGAACGCCTGCCGGTCGCCGTCCCGGATCAGGGCGATCGCACCGAGCGTGCGACGCCGGGCGACCATGGGCACGGTGAGGACATGAGCGCCGGAGATCCGCTCGAACGCCTCGAGCGCGCCGGGATAGGTGAACACGGCAGCGCGGTCCTCGGCGGACAGGTCGTTCATCACCACCGGGCGGGAGCTGGCCATGCTCCGGCGGCTGGGTGAACCCGGGCCGAGGTGCAGCACGTGCAGTGCGGCGAACTCGGCGAGTTCCTCCTCGCGGCCGTCCCGGTGGCGGGAGGCGAAGTCGCGGACGTCGCCGTAGTCGTCGAGCAGCGTGACGAACGCCCAGTCGGCCAGGCGGGGGACGTACAGGCCGGCCAGCCGGTCGAGGAGCTCGGCCATGTCCAGCGTGGCGATCAGCGTGCTCGTGGCCTCGGCCATGAGGGCGAGCCGGGCCTGGGCCTCCTCGGCGCCGGCCCGCGCGTGCTCCGCGTCGGTGCGGGCCTGCTCGGCGATCGCCCTGGCGAGCTCGGCCTCGTGGCGGGCCGCCTTCTCCGCGGTGAATGCCGCCTCCCGCTCGCGCTCCACCCGGACGCGCTCCGTGACGTCGGTCTGGACGCCCACGAAGCTCACGAGCGTCCCGGCACCGTCGAAGACCGGGCTGATCGACAGCTGGTTCCAGAACGCGGTGCCGTCCTTGCGGTAGTTCAGCAGGGTGGCGGTGACCGTGCGCTCCTCCGCGAGGGCGGCCCGGATCTCCGCGACGGCCGCGGGATCGGTCGCGGGACCCTGCAGGAAGCGGCAGTTCCGCCCCACCGCCTCCTCGGCCCCGTAGCCGGTGATCCGCGTGAACGACGGGTTGACCCAGATGAGCGGGTTGTCCGGCAGCCGGGGGTCGGTGATGGCGAACGTGATGTCGGTGGCGATGACGGCCCGCTCGCGGAGGGCCTGCAGGTAGGCCTCGGGGTCCTCCGCCTGCTCGACGGGGTCGAGCTGGAGGAAGACGACGAGGGCCAGCGACTGCTCGCTGTCCGCCTGCGACAGCGGGAAGCCGGTCACCCAGAGCAGCTGCTCGTCCGAACCGCCGTCGGTCGCGCGCTGCTGCTCGGTGCTGGTGCCGGGCGCCATCCGCACGGCCTCCCCGGTGACGGGCCGGCCCTGGGCGACCGCGGACAGGGGACCGCTGCTGCTCGCCAGCGGGCCGCCGCCGAGGTCGGTGAGCCCGGCCGCCGCACCCCAGGTGTCGACGTCGACGGGCAGGCGGACGTTCCCGGCCAGCTGGACCGCGGCGGTGTTGGCGTAGATGACGGTGCTGGCGGCGCGGTCGATGACCAGGACGGCCACGGGGACGTCGGCGAGGACCGCCGGCAGCGTCGCACTGGCTCCCCCGTCGCGGGAGACCGCGGCGCTGGCGGCTGTCACGATGCCCGCCTGCTGGCCGAGCTCGTCGTCCGCGTCGATCAGGGCCGGCGGCGCAGTCGACGCCGACGCGAGGTCGGCGACGGACTCCAGCGCACGCTGCGGTACGGAGGAGGGCGGACGACGGTCGCGCTCGGACGGCACGCCTGCTATTTAACCGTGCACCGCCTGAGTCGAACCATGATCGGGCTCGGCAGGGGTGTGGCCCCGGGTCGTCCGGGGAACGGAGGATGCGGCCTGTTCGTCACCCGGGGCGGACCGGACCTGCGAGGAGGGACCGCCATGGGACTGCTCGATCGGCTCTTCGGCCGGAACCGTCGGGACGACGCCCACGGCTACGCCTCCCCCTACCAGGAGCCTGCGCGGGCGCCCCGGGAGGCGCTGCCCGACGAGCAGGCCGTGGCGCGGTACCGGTACCTGCTGCGCACCGCCCCGCCCGAGCAGATCGAGCAGGCGCACACCGAGGCGTTCGCCCAGCTGACGGTCGACCAGCGGCAGCAGGTGCTGGCCCAGCTGGCCGCGGCTGTGCCCGCGGGTGAGCGTCCGCGGACCGACGACCCGGAGACGCTGGCCCGCGTGGCCACCCGGGCGGAGATGCGCCAGCCGGGCACGCTCGAGCGGGCACTCGGCGGCTACGGCCCGGGCTACGGGGCCGGGGGCCCGGGCGGGTACGGCGGCGGTTACCGCGGTGGCTACGGCGGTGGCTACGGCGGGCCGGGCATGGGCAGCATGATCGGCGGCAGCCTGCTCGGCACCATCGGTGGCCTGGTCATCGGCACGGCGGTCGCCGATGCGCTGTTCGACACCGGCCTCGGCGACGGCGGCCTGTTCGGGGGCGGTGACGAGGAGGCCTACGCCGAGGGCTACCAGGACGGCGCCGGAGCCGACGGCGGGGGCGGCGACTACGGGGGCGACCCGAACGCGGACTTCGCCGGCGGCGCCGACAACGGCTGGGACGGCGGTGGCGGCGACTACGGCGGCGGCGACTTCGGTGGCGGGGACTTCTGAGCCGGCGGCCTGCGGCGCAGCAGGAGCAGCCCGAGCACCGGCAGGACGAGCGGGACGAAGTAGTAGCCGCGGCCGTAGGCCGACCACACCGTCTCGTCGGGGAACGCGGCCGGATCGGCCAGCGAGAGCGTGCCCACCACCAGGACGCCGACCAGTTCCACGGTGATCGCGGCCAGCGCCGTCCGCCGGCCCCGCCGGCCGCCCCCGACCAGGCCGACGGTCGCGACGGCGTAGACGGCGGCGGCGAACGCGGACAGCAGGTAGGCGACCGGGGCGTCGGAGAAACGGGTGCTCAGCTGGACCGCCGCGCGCGCCCCGGCGGCCAGCGCGAAGGTGCCGTAGACAGCGACCAGCACCCGGCCGGCGCCGCTGCCGCCCGGCGCGCCCGCTCCCGTGTCCGTCGCGCGCTCGCCCAGGGCACGGTTCTCACGCACCGGTCGCCTCCCACAGCTGCAGCAGGCGCCAGACCATGACGCCGACCACGGCGCCGGCCACCGCGAGCACCGTGCCCGCCCAGCGGGTCCGCTCGGTGCGGGCCCAGAGCACGCCCGCCACCGGCACGAGCACCACCCCCACCACATAGCTGACGAAGGTGGCGGTGTCCGGTGGCCGGTCCCCGCCGACCAGGGCGGCAGCCGCGACGGCGGCCTGGACGAGCAGAACCGCCTCGAGCACGGCGGCGACGACGAGGTGGACCAGACCGATCCGCCGGCGCGCGAGCGTCGACGCGACGCCGAGGACCACCAGCAGGACGGCGACCACGGTGGCCGCCTGGACGAGGAGGGGCCTCACGGGCGCGGGTCGGCGGGCGCGTCGGGAGGCTGCACGGCTCCATCTTCCCGGAGTCCCGGCAGCCGGCCGCCGTGGGCTAACGGTGCACGGTGGACATGTCGGGGTAGCGGTCGCCCTCGGCCACGCCGACCGGCGCCGCCTCGTCCAGCCGGCGCAGGTCCTCGGGGGTCAGCTCGACGTCCGCGGCCGCGGCGTTCTCCTCCAGGTAGGCGACCCGCTTCGTCCCCGGAATGGGCACGATCGTCGGTCTGCCCACCCCGCCGCCCCCGGCCGGCCGGCCGGCTCCGTCGCCCTGCGCCATCACCCAGGCCAGGGCGAGCTGGCTTGCGGTGATCCCCTTCTCGTCGGCGATCTCGCGGACGCGGTCGACCAGCTCGAGGTTCTGCTGGAAGGCCTCGCCCTGGAACCGCGGACTGCGGCGGCGGAAGTCGTCGGGCGCGAGGTCCTCGACCGTGCGGATCTGCCCGGAGAGGAATCCGCGGCCGATCGGTGAGTAGGCGACGAAGCCGATGCCGAGCTCGGCGCAGGTGGCCAGGACGCCGTCGTCCTCCGGGTCACGGGTCCACAGCGAGTACTCCGTCTGCACCGCCGTCACCGGCTGGACCGCGTGCGCGCGGCGGATGGTCTCCGGCGCCGCCTCGGAGATGCCGACGGCGCGCACCTTGCCGGCCGCCACCAGCTCGCGCAGGGCACCCCAGGTGTCCTCGACGGGCACGGTGGTGTCCACCCGGTGCTGGTAGTAGAGGTCGATGACGTCCACGCCCAGGCGCTGCAGGGACGCGTCGCAGGCGGCGTGCACGTAGTCCGGCCGGCCGTTCACGCCGCGGTAGGACCCATCTTCGCCGCGCTCGTTGCCGAACTTCGTGGCCAGCACGACCTCGTCGCGGCGGCCGGCGATCGCGCGGCCGACCAGCCGCTCGTTGGTGAACGGGCCGTACATGTCGGCGGTGTCGAGGAAGGTGACGCCGAGGTCGAGAGCGCGGTGGATCGTCCGCTCGGCTTCCTGCTGGTCCCCCGTTCCGTAGAACTCGCTCATCCCCATGCAGCCCAGCCCCTCGGCAGAGACGGTCAGGTCGCCGAGTGTCCGTGTGCGCATGGATTTCTCCTGCCCTTCGCTACCCGGGGGTAACCACCGCGTGGGTCGCTCGTTGGGACAGCGCACACACCGCTTGCACCACAGTCAGTGACCCGCGAGGAGTGCCATGAACCGGTCGATCCGCCGAGCGCTGGGGGCGGGGAGCCTGACGGTCGTCGCGACGGCACTCGCCGTCGCGCCCGCATCCGCCGCCCCTTCCGCAGCCCCCGTCCAGGACTTCCTCGCCCAGCAGCTGTCCACGCTGTCCGGCGCCACGACCCTGATGGTTCACGGGACGGACATCGCGGCCGCACGCGCGGCGGTCGGCGCGACCGGCATGCGCACCGTCACCGAGTTCGAGCGGATCGGCGTCGTGGTGGCGTCCGGCACCGCCGACCAGATCGAGGCCGCCCGCACCCAGCCGGGCGTCGTCTACCTCGAGGGCAACACCCCGATCTCCTTCTCCCAGGAGACGTCCAACACCGCCACCCGCGGGGCCGTGGCCGAGCAGACCTTCACGGGCGCGAACGGCCGGGCACTGGACGGCAGCGGCGTCTCGGTCGCCGTCATCGACTCCGGCATCGACCCCACGCACCCCTACTTCCGGAACCCCGACGGCTCCAGCGCCGTCGTCGCGAACCTGAAGAGCGTCTGCCTCGTCGAGTCGAACACCGAACCCGACTGCGTCATCCCTGTCCCGGGCGTCGTCGACACCGACACCATCTCCGGCGGGGGGCACGGGACGCACGTCAGCGGCATCGTCGCCGGCCGGCCGACGGAGCTGGCGGACGGCGGATCGCTCCAGGGCGCCGCCGCCGGCGCGAGCCTGGTGTCCATCTCGACCGGCGCCGTCCTGCTCATCGTCGGCGCCGACTCGGCGCTGAACTGGGTGCTGGAGAACCACGAGGCGCCCTGCGGCGCAGGTGTCCCCGCCGACGTCTGCCCGCCGATCAAGGTCACGAACAACTCCTACGGCCCGTCCGGCGGCGGCGAGTTCGACCCGAACTCGGCCACGGTCAAGCTGCAGCGGGCACTCGTCGCGGAGGGCGTCGTCACGGTCTGGGCAGCGGGCAACGACGGCGGCGACGGCACGGCGTCGGTCACCAACCCGTCGGGCCAGGACCCGACCGGCGGCATCCTCTCGGTCGCCTCGTACTACGACCAGGACACCGGCACCCGGGACGGCGTGGTCAGCGAGTACTCCTCCCGCGGCGACGCGACCGAGCCGTCCACCTGGCCCGACCTCTCGGCACCGGGCGAGAACATCACGTCGTCCTGCCGCCTCTACCTGCCGATCTGCTCGACGGGCCTGGACCCGCGCAACGGGCCGGGCGCGCTGGACATCGGCACGTTCAACACCATCAGCGGCACCTCGATGGCGGCTCCGCACATCGCGGGCATCGTCGCTCAGCTCTTCCAGGCCGACCCCTCGGCCACGCCGGCGGAGATCGAGGCGGCGCTGAAGGGCACCACGCACCGCTACACGGACGGCGCCCCCTACGAGACCGTCGGCGGCTACGCGACGTCCTTCGACAAGGGCACCGGCCTCGTCGACGTCGTCGCGGCGGTCGGCCGGCTCACCGGAGCCGCCGCGTAGAACCACTGGATGGGATGGGTGGAAGGACGAGGGCGGCTCCCGGGTGGGGGAGCCGCCCTCGCTCGTGTTCCACGTGGAACGGCTGTGTAAGGACGGCGTGAACTGGCTCACGACGCGCCGTGCCCGCGTCGCGGGGCCCCGCGGCCGCTGGTTGGATCGGCACGTATGTGTGGGCTGTGCGGCGAGATCACGTTCGACGGAACCCTGGCCGACACGACCGCGGTCGCCCGGATGGTCGAGTCCCTCGTGCCCCGGGGACCGGATGGTCAGGGGGTCGCGAGCTTCGGCCGGGTGGCGTTCGGCCACCGCCGGCTGTCGGTCATCGACCTGTCCACCTGCGGCTCCCAGCCGATGGTGGACAACGAGCTCGGCCTGACCGCCGTCTTCAACGGCTGCATCTACGACTACCAGGAGCTGCGGGCCGAGCTGGAGGGCCACGGCTACCGCTTCTTCTCCCACAGCGACACCGAGGTCATCCTCAAGGGGTACGCCCACTGGGGCACCGACGTCGTCGACCACCTGCACGGCATGTTCGCGTTCGCGATCCACGAGCGGGACTCCGGTCGCGTCGTCCTCGCCCGTGACCGCCTGGGCATCAAGCCGCTGTACCTGGCCGAGACACCGGGCCGGCTCCGGTTCGCCTCGACGCTCCCTGCCCTGCTGCGCGCGGGCGACGTCGACACTTCCGTCGACCCGGTCGCCCTCCACCACTACCTCACCTGGCACGCCGTCGTCCCCGCGCCGCGGACGCTGCTGAACGGCGTCCGCAAGCTGCCGCCGGCGACCGTCCGGGTCGTCGAGCCCGACGGCACGAGTCGGGAGCACCGCTTCTGGGAGCCGCGCTACGAGCGCCGTCCCGAGCACGCGGGCTGGTCGGCGCGGGACTGGGAGGACGCCGTCGAGGAGGCGCTCCGGGTCGCCGTCCGCCGCCGGCTGGTCGCCGACATCCCGGTGGGCGTGCTGCTCTCCGGCGGCCTGGACTCCAGCCTGATCGTCGGGTTGCTCGCCCAGGAGGGGCAGACCGGGCTGGCGACCTACTCGATCGGCTTCGAGTCCGTCGCCGGGCAGGAGGGCGACGAGTTCGCCTACTCCGACGTCATCGCGCAGCACTTCGGCACCGACCACCACCGGATCCGGGTCGGCTCCGACGAGCTCGCGGGGGCCCTCGGGCACGCCATCGGGGCGATGGCCGAGCCGATGGTCAGCCACGACGTCGTGGCCTTCGACCTGCTCAGCGAGCGGGTCTCGCAGACGATCCGGGTCGTGCAGTCCGGGCAGGGCGCGGACGAGGTCTTCGCCGGCTACCACTGGTACCCGCCGCTGGCGGGGCTGGACCGCGAGGCCGGCATCGCCGAGTACTCCCGACGGTTCTTCGATCGCGACCACGCCGCGATGCGGGCGATCGTCTCCGACCGGTACGCCCTCGCCGAGGACCCGAGCCTGGCGTTCGTCCGGGCGCACATGACCCGGGACGGCGCGGAGACCTCCGTGGACGCCGCCCTGCGCCTGGACAGCGAGATCATGCTGGTCGACGACCCGGTCAAGCGCGTGGACAACATGTCCATGGCCTGGGGCCTGGAGGCCCGCGTCCCGTTCCTCGACCACGACCTGGTCGAGCTGGCCGCCCTGTGCCCCCCGGAGCTGAAGCTCGCCGACGGCGGCAAGGGCGTCCTCAAGGCGATCGGGCGCCGGATCATCCCGTCGGAGGTCATCGACCGGCCCAAGGGCTACTTCCCGGTGCCGGCCATCACCCACCTCGAGGGCAAGGTGCTCGACCTGGTCCGGGACGCGCTGGCGAGCGAGCCGGCGCGCGACCGCGCCCTGTTCCGCCCCGAGTACGTCCGGGAGCTCCTCGCCGACCCCAACGGGGAGCTCACCCCGCTCAAGGGCAACAAGCTCTGGCAGCTGGGGCTGCTCGAGCTCTGGCTGCAGACCAACGGGGTCTGAGCGTGACCGGGACCCCCCGGGTCGCCGGGCACCGGCGGAGGACGCCGGTGCCCTCGGCGCCGGCCATCACCAGCCGCTCCTGGAAGCAGCCGTCCCAGCACCAGCTGCGGGGCATGCAGACCGACGTCGTCCTCGACCTCGGCTGGGGGCGGCTGGTCTTCGGCCAGACGTTCGGCGACCTGCGCGGCATCGTCGACGCGCTGCGTGCCGAGGAGGCCGGCGAGCGCGACATCTGCATCTACCCCCGCGACCCGCACGTGCTGGTCGGGCTGGCGCCGGACGAGCTGTTCATCGACCCGAGCTACACCTACCGCCTCGACCTGTACCGGTACCGCCCGCGCTCGGAGCTCATCCGCGGCGTCTTCGTGCGCACGGTGACCTCCGAGGTCGAGATGGAGCTCATCAACGACATCTACGCCCTCAACGGGATGGTCACCGGCGACACCGACGTCATGTGGCGCAACCACCGCACCCGGACGTTCACCTACCTGGTGGCCGAGGACCGGCGCACGGGGAAGATCGTCGGCACGGTCACCGGGGTCGATCACGACCTGGCCTTCGGGGACCCCGAGGCCGGCACGAGCCTGTGGTGCCTGGCCGTGCACGCCCAGGACGCCCCGCCGGGCACGGGTGAGGCGCTGGTCCGGGTGCTGGCCGAGCGTTACGTCGGCCGGGGCCGTGCCTACCTGGACCTCTCGGTCATGCACGACAACGCGGCGGCGATCGCGCTCTACCGGAAGCTGGGGTTCAACCGGGTCGCCGCGGTCTGCGTCAAGCGCAAGAACCCGATCAACACCTCGCTGTACGCCGCCCGGCCCCCCGGTCTGGACGACCTCAACGTCTATTCGCGAATCATCGCCGACGAGGCGCTGCGCCGCGGGATCCGGGTCGAGGTGACCGATCCGCTGTCCGGCGAGATGCGGCTGTCGATCGGCGGACGGACGGTGCTGACGTTGGAGTCGCTGTCGGAGTTCACGACGGCGGTGGCCCTGAGCCGCTGCGACGACAAGCGGGTCACCCGCCGGATCATGGAGCGGGCCGGCGTCCGGGTGGCGAAGGGGACCGTCGCCTGCGAGGGCGACCTGGTCGCGGCCCGCGCTCTGCTCGCCGAGGTCGGCGAGGCCGTGGTGAAGCCGGCTCGGGGCGAGCAGGGGCGGGGGATCACCGTCGGGGTGACCGACGAGGCGGGGCTGGAGCGCGCGGTGGCCGCGGCGCTGCAGTTCTGCCCCGACGTCCTCGTCGAGGAACTGGTGCCCGGGGAGGACCTCCGCGTCATCGTGATCGACCGGCAGGTCGTCGCGGCCGCCGTCCGCCGGCCGGCGGAGATCCTCGCCGACGGCCGGCACACGGTCACCGAGCTGATCCGCTCGACCAGCATCCGCCGCGAGCGGGCCACCGAGGGGGAGTCGCGGATCCCCCTCGACGACATCACCGCCGAGGTGGTCGCCGAGGCCGGCTGGGGGATGGACGACGTCCCGCCGAACGGCACCCGGATCCGCGTCCGGCGGACGGCGAACCTGCACACCGGCGGAACCATCGAGGACGTCACCAGTCGCCTGCACCCGGACATCGCCGACGCCTCGGTCCGGGCCGCCACGGCGCTCGGCATCCCGGTGACGGGTCTGGACTTCCTGGTCCCCGACCTCGACGGCCCCGACTACGTCTTCATCGAGGCCAACGAGCGGCCGGGGCTGGCCAACCACGAGCCGCAGCCGGTCGTCGAGCGGTTCGTCGACCTGCTGTTCCCCGAGACCCGCCGCCGGTAGTAGCCAGAACCGCCATTTCGGCACGTCCTCGGGCGTGCCGAAATGGCGGTTTCGGCACCTAGAGGTGGAGTTCGGCGCGGATCTCGAGGTCGTGCTGACCCACCCACGGCACGGAGCCCACCGCGCCGGGGGTCGCGGAGAACCGGGGCGCGGCGTTCGGCTGCAGGGTGCCGTCGACCTCGACGAACACGCCGCGCGCCGTGTTGTGCCCGTCGGACGTCGCCTCGAGCAGGGACCAGACGGGCGCCACGCAGGCATCGGTGCCTTCGAAGACGGCCCACCACTCCGCACGGGTCCGGCCGGCGAAGACCTCGGTGAATCGCTCTCGCAGGGCAGCCCACTGCCGCGGGTCGGTGCGGTCGGGCAGCGACTCGTCCCCGGCCAGACCCAGACCGTCGAGCAGGGCCGCGTAGAACTGTTCCTCCAGCGCCCCCACCGCGACGAACTGCCCGTCGGCGCACCGGTAGACGTCGTAGAAGGGCGCACCGGTGTCGAGCAGGTTCCGGCCGCGCCGGTCGATCCAGGAGCCGCTCGCGAGCATCCCGTGGATCATCGTCGTCAGGACGGCGGTGCCGTCGACGATGGCGGCGTCCACGACCTGGCCCTCACCGGTCGCCCGAGCGTGCACGAGCGCCGCCAGGGCCCCCAGCGCCAGGAACACTCCCCCGCCGCCGAAGTCGCCCAGCAGGTTCATCGGGGGAGCGGGCCGCTCGTCGGGCCGACCGGTCGCGCCCAGCGCACCGGAGAGCCCGATGTACCCGATGTCGTGGCCCGCGCTGCTGGCCAGCGGCCCCGTCTGGCCCCAGCCGGTCATCCGGCCGTAGACCAGCGCCGGGTTGAGCGCGAGCAGCTCGTCCGGTCCGAGGCCGAGGCGCTCCATGACCCCGGGCCGGAAACCCTCGAGCAGGACGTCGGTCCGCTGGACCAGCGCCCGGACCACCTGCAGGTCGTCGTCGTCCTTGAGGTCGAGGGCGATCGACCGCTTGCCGCGGTCGAGAAGCGAGGTGGCCCCCAGGGCGCCGATCAGCCCGCCGCGGGCGCCGCGGCGGTCGATCCGCACGACGTCCGCGCCCAGGTCGGCCATCAGCATGCCGCAGAACGGACCCGGTCCCAGGCCGGCGAACTCGACGACCCGTACGCCCTGCAGCGGTCCCAAGGCCACTCCTCCCGTGCTGCGGGCCGCCCTCGTGCGACCCTCCCGGAGGGCATGCTGCCCGACGCGATCGAGGGGGAGGGCGGCGGACCGATGGCCTACGTCCTGGCCGCCCTCGGAGGTGCGCTCGGTGCGCTCGCCCGGTGGGCGGCGACCGAGGCCGTCGCCCCGTCCGGCGGCTGGCCCTGGGCGACCCTGCTGGTCAACCTCACCGGGTGCTTCCTGCTGGGCGTTCTCCTCGGGGCGGTCGGCCGTCGCTCGCCCGAGCCCTCCTGGGTGAAGCCGTTCCTGGGCGTCGGCGTCCTCGGGGGCTACACGACCTACTCCGCGTTCGCCGTCGAGGTGGTCGAGCTCGTGGACGACGGCGCGCTCCCCCTCGCCGCCGGGTACGTGCTGGCGTCCGTCCTCGGTGGGGTGCTCGCGGTGGCGGCCGGAGCGGTGTGCGCGGGACGGACGGCCCGGTGACCGCCCTGCTCGTCGTGGCCGGTGCCCTCGTCGGAGCGCCGCTGCGGCTGCTCGCGACCCGGATCGCCGGCCGCGGCGGGCGCGATCCGGCTCCCGGGACGCTCGCGGTGAACGTCGTCGGCAGCGGGGTGCTCGGCGTCGTCCTCGGCTGGTCCGCCGTCCCCGGGGAGGTGGTGGCGCTGGTGGGCACCGGCTTCATCGGCACCCTCACCACCTTCTCCACGTTCGGCGCGGACGTCGTCCGGCTGACCGAGCAGCGCGCACTCGCGCGGGCGCTGGCCTACCTCGCGGCCACCCTCGTCCTCGGGCTGGGAGCCGCGGCGGCCGGGTACGCGCTGTCCCGTTAGGCTCGGCAGCGGTATGGGGGACAACTCGGAAGACCGCATCGGCGCGGACAGTCCTGTGATCGTGGTCGCCAACCGGCTTCCGGTCGACCAGGTCGTCGGGCCGGACGGCGACACGCACTGGCAGCGCAGCCCGGGCGGCCTGGTGACGGCGCTGGAGCCCTTCGTGGCCGGTCGCGGCGGTGCCTGGGTGGGCTGGTCCGGGTCCGCCGGTGACGCGCCCGAGCCGTTCGAGTCCGGTGGCATGTCGCTGATCCCGGTGCCGCTCACCGAGGAGGAGGTCGACCGCTACTACGAGGGCATGTCGAACGCCTCTCTGTGGCCGCTGTACCACGACGTCGTCGAGAAGCCCGAGTACCACCGGACCTGGTGGGACACCTACGTCCAGGTCAACAAGCGCTTCGCCGAGCGGGCCGCGGCCGTCGCCGGCGAGGGCGCGATCGTGTGGGTGCACGACTACCAGTTGCAGCTCGTCCCCGCACTCCTGCGCCAACAGCGACCCGATCTCACCATCGGGTTCTTCCTGCACATCCCCTTCCCGCCCTACGAGCTGTTCACCCAGCTCCCGTGGCGGTCGGCGATCGTCGAGGGCCTGCTCGGGGCCGACCTGGTCGGCTTCCAGCGGCCCGCCGCGGGGTCGAACTTCGTCCAGCTCGCCCGCCGGCTGCACGACCTGCCCGCCCGCAAGCACCTGATCGAGTACGACGGACGGACGGTCGCCGCGCGCGCCTTCCCCATCTCGATCGACGTCGCCGCCTTCGACGAGCTGGCCAGCTCCCCCGAGGTGCTCGCGCGCGCGGAGGAGATCCGCAAGGAGCTCGGCAACCCGTCGAAGATCATCCTGGGCGTCGACCGGCTGGACTACACCAAGGGCATCGGCGTGCGCCTGGCCGCGTTCGAGGAACTGCTCGAGGACGGCGCGGTGGAGGCCCCGGACACCGTCCTCGTCCAGGTGGCCACGCCCAGCCGCGAGCGCGTGGAGCACTACGTGCACATGCGGGAGACCATCGAGCAGCAGGTCGGCCACATCAACGGCGTCTTCGGGTCCATCGCCGGGCCGGCCGTGCACTACTTCAACCAGTCCATGCCGCGCGAGGAGCTGGCCGCCCTCTACCGGGCGGCCGACGTCATGCTCGTGACGCCGTACCGCGACGGCATGAACCTCGTCGCGAAGGAGTACGTCGCCGCACGGGGCGACCTCGGCGGCACGCTG
>NZ_SPQM01000044.1 GCF_004570345.1 Blastococcus sp. CT_GayMR20
CCCCGTCGCGAGCGCGCGCCGCGCTCGGCCCGCCACCCGCGCCGCGTCGTCCGTGGCGCTCGCCGAGCGCGACCTCCCTGGTCAGGTGGCCGCGGACACCGTCATCGAGTCGCCGTCCTCGGTCCGCCCCGAGGGCGGTTCGGGTGCGACCGCCGCGCCCCGCCCGGGTGCCCGGCCGCAGCGACCCGGGACCAAGGGCCGGCCCACCGGCAAGAAGCGCCGGTGACCGACGCTCCTCCGGCTGGTGGGCTGGGTGAGGCGCCGCTCGACGAGCTGATCGCCGGCCTGACCGTCGACGTCCCCGACTACCCGGAGCCGGGGATCCTGTTCCGGGACCTCACGCCGGTGTTCGCCGACGGGACGGCGTTCCGGCGGATGGTCCACGGGCTGGGCGCCCCGGCGGCCTCCGACCCCCGCGTGGCAGCCGTCGCCGGACGGGACGGCGACCCCGGTTTCGACGTGGTCGTCGGGGTCGAGGCCCGCGGCTTCCTGCTCGCGGCGGCCGTGGCGCTGGACGCGGGCGTGGGCGTCGTCCCGGTCCGCAAGGCGGGGAAGCTGCCGCGGGAACGGATCGCCGCCGACTACGTCCTCGAGTACGGGACGGCGACCCTGGAGATGCACGCCGACTCCCTCCGCCCCGGGGCGCGCGTGCTCGTGGTGGACGACGTCCTGGCCACGGGCGGCACCCTCGGGGCGGCCATCGCCCTCGTCGAGCGCCTCGGGGGCGTGGTCACCGCCGTCTCGGTCGTCGTGGAGCTCGCCGCCCTCGGTGGCCGGGAGCGGATCGCGCCGCACACCGTGCATTCGCTCTGGACCACCTGACCGGGGGAGACCCCACCCGGGCGGAGCCCGGCCGGGGGCTGCCCGGCTACCATGGGGAGGGTCCCCTCTCCGCAGGACAGCAGGAGTCGCCGTGGCCCCCGACGTAGCCGCCAACGCGGCTCCCGCGCGGCCGGGCGAGCCCGGGGCCGATGCCGGTACCCAGCCGCAACCGCAGGCCGGCGACGAGACGGCCGCCGGTCCCGTACGCCGACCCGCGCTGCCCGACCGCCCGGTCGTCCGGCGTCCGGACGACGTGGGCTCCGAGCCGGGGGACGCCGAGGCGCCGCGCCGCCGGGTCCGCGACCGGCTGGCCCGCCGCATCGTCGCCAGTCCGCGCACCCCGGTGGTGCGCCCGGTCCTGGAGCCGCTGGCCGCCCTGCACCGGCAGAGCCATCCGAAGGCCGACCTGGTGCTCCTCCAGCGGGCCTACGACGTCGCCGAGGGCGCGCACGCGGGGCAGAAGCGCAAGAGCGGCGACCCCTACATCACCCACCCGCTCGCCGTCGCCACGATCCTGGCGGGGCTGGGCATGGACACCACGACGCTGGTCGCGGCCCTCCTGCACGACACCGTCGAGGACACCGGCGTCACGCTGGACACGATCACCACGGAGTTCGGCTCCGAGGTCACCCACCTCGTCGACGGCGTCACCAAGATCGACAAGGTCAAGCTGGGCGACGCGGCCCAGGCCGAGACGATCCGCAAGATGATCGTCGCGATGGCCCGCGATCCCCGGGTGCTGGTCATCAAGCTGGCCGACCGCCTGCACAACATGCGCACGCTGCGCTTCCTCCCGCCCGAGAAGCAGGAGAAGAAGGCGCGCGAGACGTTGGAGATCCTCGCCCCGCTGGCCCACCGGCTGGGTATGAACACGATCAAGTGGGAGCTCGAGGACCTCGCGTTCGCGACGCTCTACCCCAAGCGTTACGACGAGATCGTGCGCCTGGTGGCCGAGCGCGCGCCGTCCCGCGACACCTACCTCGCCGAGGTCACCTCGCAGGTCAGCGAGCAGCTGAAGACGGCGAAGATCGACGCGGTCGTCACCGGCCGGCCGAAGCACTACTACTCGATCTACCAGAAGATGATCGTCCGCGGCCGCGACTTCACCGACATCTGGGACCTCGTCGGCATCCGGATCCTGGTCGACTCCGTGCGCGACTGCTACGCGGCGCTGGGCATCATGCACGCCCACTGGCAGCCGGTGCCGGGGCGCTTCAAGGACTTCGTCGCGATGCCGAAGTTCAACATGTACCAGTCGCTGCACACCACGGTCATCGGGCCGCAGGGCAAGCCCGTCGAGCTGCAGATCCGCACCCACGACATGCACCGCACCGCCGAGTACGGCATCGCGGCGCACTGGAAGTACAAGGAGAAGGCGCGGGTCGGCGGCAAGCCCAGCGCGGGTGAGTTCGGCGCCCCCAAGGTGGGCTCGCCCGACGACATGCTGTGGCTGCGGCAGCTGCTCGACTGGCAGCGCGAGGCGCAGGAGCCCGGGGAGTTCCTGGAGACCCTGCGCTACGACCTCGGCCCGCAGGAGGTCTTCGTCTTCACGCCGAAGGGCGACGTGATCAGCCTGCCCGGCGAGTCGACGCCGGTGGACTTCGCCTACGCGGTGCACACCGAGGTCGGGCACCGCACGATCGGCGCCCGCGTCAACGGCTCGCTGGTGTCCCTGGACAGCAAGCTCTCCAACGGCGACGTCGTCGAGGTCTTCACCTCGCGGTCGCCCTCGGCCGCGCCGTCCCAGGACTGGCTCTCGTTCGTCGGCTCCTCCCGCGCGCGGACCAAGATCCGCCAGTGGTTCACCAAGGAGCGCCGCGAGGACGCCGTCGAGGCCGGCAAGGAGGCCCTGACCCGCGCGATGCGCAAGGCGGGCCTGCCGCTGCAGCGGCTGCTCGGCGGCGAGGCGCTCAGCACGCTGGCCAAGGACCTGCGCTACGCCGACGTCACCGCGCTCTACGCGGCGGTGGGGGAGAACCACATCTCGGCCACGTCGGTCGTCGAGAAGCTGATGATCGCCCTCGGCGGGGCGGAGGGCGCAGTCGAGGACATCGCCGAGACGGCGATCCCCACCCGCCGGTCGTCGGTGCCGCGACGCGCGGCCAGCGGCGACTCCGGGGTCGTCGTCCACGGCATGTCCGACGTGTGGGCGAAGCTCGCCAAGTGCTGCACGCCGGTGCCCGGTGACGACATCCTCGGTTTCGTGACCCGCGGCGGCGGCGTCAGCGTGCACCGCACCGACTGCACGAACGCCGCCGACCTGCAGCGCAAGCCCGAGCGGCTGGTCGAGACCGAGTGGGCGTCACAGCCCGGCTCGGTGTTCCTCGTCGCGATCCAGGTCGAGGCGCTCGACCGGCACCGGCTGCTGTCGGACGTCACCAAGGCGCTGGCCGACGAGCGGGTCAACATCCTGTCGGCGTCGGTGCAGACCAGCCGCGACCGCGTCGCCGTCAGCCGGTTCACCTTCGAACTGGCCGACCCCGCCCACCTCGGCGCGGTCCTGCAGACGGTGCGCAACGTCGAGGGCGTCTTCGACGTGGAGCGCGTCACCGCGTGAGGTCCCGTCCCGGGCCCCGCCCTGAGCTCAAGCAGAGCGGGGAGGACGGGGTCTCTGTCAGCCGACGACCGTCACCGTCTCGATCGTGACCGGCGTGTTGGGCGCGCCGCCGCCGGGGCTCGGCTCGAACGAACCGTCGTTGCCGGCCTCGGCGATCTTGTCCAGCGTGGCCAGGCCGGCCTCGTCGACGGTGCCTACCGCGGTGTAGTCGGGGCTGAGCTCGGTGTCGACGAAGCAGAGGAAGAACTGGCTGCCGGTCGACCCCGGGGTGCCGCTGTTCGCCATCGCGATCGTGCCCCGCGGGTAGGTGGTCTCCGGCGTGACCTCCTCGGCGAACTTGTAGCTCGGGCCGCCGGAGCCGCTGCCCGTCGGGTCGCCGCACTGGAGGACGCCGAACGTCGGCTGGTTGACCTCGCGGTGGCAGGGGGTTCCGTCGAAGAACTTCTGCGAGGCCAGGTAGGTGAAGCTCGCCGCCGCGCAGGGAGCCGCGGTGCGGTTCAGGTTCAGGGTCATGTCACCCTGGTTGGTCTTCACCAGCAGCGTGCTCGTGCCCTGGGTGGGGGTCGCCTCGGGGGTGGGCGGCGTGCCGACGTCCTTGAGGCTCGGGTTGCCCGACGCGTCCGGCGTGTAGGTGCAGGCGATCGTGCCGTCGGCGTTGGTGGTGGCGGCCGCGGCGGAGCTGGTGACCGGCGCCGTGGGGGTGGCCGACGGGTCCGTCGCCGCCTCCGTGTCGTCGCTCTGGAAGACGCCGGTGATGAGCAGGGCGGCACCCACGACGACGACCACGGCGACGACGGTCGCGATGATGCCCAGGTTCCGGCGGCGCTTGCGCGCCAGTTCGGCGCGGCGCTCCAGCTGCCGCTGCAGGTGGCGCTGCGCGGCTTCACGCCGCTGCTTGTTGGTGGGCACGGTCGAACTCCTCGATCGGGCGGGTGGTCGGTGGGGCGGGTGAGGACGGCACGGCAGAGCGTGCGGGGCCGGACACCGGCAGCCGCGGCACGCGGTCGAGGGCAGAGTCTAGGCGGAGCGGCTGTGCGTTCCCTGGCAGCACCGGGGCACGTCGGGCCCTCCGCGTAACCTGCACGGGTGCTCATCCGCTCCTTTCCCGCAGGCCCGTTCGGCACCAACTGCTATGCCGTGGCCCCTGGCCGGGGTCAGGAGTGCGTGGTGATCGACCCCGGCATGGACGCCGTCGAGCCCCTGGCCCAGATCCTGGCCGAGGACGGGCTCAAGCCGGTGGCGGTGGTGCTCACCCACGGGCACCTCGACCACACCTACTCGGTGCTGCCACTCTGCGACGGTTACGACATCCCCGCCTACCTGCACCCCGACGACCTGGGGATGATCGCCGACCCCGCGCGCTGGCACAGCCCGCAGAACGCGCCGCTGATCGCCGGGCTCCGGCTCCCCGACCCGTCGGAGGTGCGCTCGCTGGACGACGGGGCGGTGCTCTCGCTCGCCGGTGTCGAGCTCACCGTCCGGCACGCGCCCGGTCACACCCGGGGCTCGGTGGTGTTCTCCGTGGACCTGGGCGAGGCGCCCGGCCTGCTGGCCGGCGACGTGCTGTTCGCCGGGTCGATCGGGCGGGTGGACATGCCCGGTGGTTCGTGGGAGGCGATGCTGCGGTCCCTGCGCGACGTCATCCTCCCGCTGGACGACGAGACCCTCGTGCTGCCGGGGCACGGGCCGGCCACCACGATCGGCCGCGAGCGGGCCACCAACCCCTACCTCGCCGAGGCGGCGGCCGGTTCCGGCGCGCCGCCCGCCGGGCGGGGCCTGTGACCGGGCTGACCGCCCCCAAGGGCACGTTCGACGTCCTGCCGCCGGAGTCGGCGCGCTTCCTCGCCGTCCGCGACACGCTGACTGCGCCGCTGCGCCGGGCCGGCTACGGCTACGTCGAGACGCCGGTGTTCGAGGAGACCGCCGTCTTCTCCCGCGGGGTGGGGGAGTCGACCGACGTCGTGACGAAGGAGATGTACACCTTCGACGACCGCGGCGGCCGGTCCCTCACGCTGCGACCGGAGCTCACCGCCGGGTTGATGCGGGCCTTCATCGAGCACCGCCTGCACGACGGGGCGCTGCCGGTGAAGCTGTGGACGGTCGGCTCGGCGTTCCGCTACGAGCGGCCCCAGGCCGGCCGGTACCGGCACTTCACCCAGGTCGACATGGAGGCGCTCGGCACCGACGACCCCGCTCTGGACGCCGAGGTGGTGGCGCTGGGAGTGCAGGGTTTCCGCGACCTCGGTCTGACCGACTTCGAGCTGCTGCTCACTTCGCTCGGCGACGAGACGTGCCGGCCGCAGTACCGCGAGCTGCTCGTGCAGTTCCTCGCCACGCTCGATCTGGACGAGGAGACGCGGCGGCGGGCGGAGATCAACCCGCTGCGCGTGCTCGACGACAAGCGGCCCGAGGTGCAGGCGCAGCTGGACGACGCCCCGTTGATGGTCGACCACCTCTCGGACTCCACGAAGGCGCACTACGACGCCGTGCGGCAGCACCTCACGGACCTCGGGGTGACCTGGACGGAGGCGCCGAAGCTGGTGCGCGGTCTGGACTACTACACGAAGACGACGTTCGAGTTCGTGCACTCGGGCCTCGGGGCGCAGTCGGCGATCGGTGGCGGCGGCCGCTACGACGGCCTGTCGGCCGCGCTCGGCGGACCCGACCTCTCGGGGATCGGCTACGCCGTCGGCGTCGATCGCACGCTGCTGGCGGTGCAGGCCGAGGGCCTCGACATCGGGGTGCAGGCCGGCGTGCAGGCGTTCGTCGTCCCGCTGGGGGCGGAGGCGAAGCGGCTCGCCGTCCGGCTGGTGGGCCAGCTCCGGCAGGCCGGCGTCGCCGCCGACACCGTGTACGGCGACCGCGGGCTCAAGGGCGCGATGAAGGCCGCCGACCGGTCGGGCGCCTCGCACGTCGTCGTGATCGGCGAGCGCGACCTGGCCCAGGGCGTCGGGCAGCTCAAGGACATGCGTACCGGCGAGCAGCACGCCGTCCCGGTGGCCGATCTGTTCGATGCACTGCGACGTGCGACGGTGGAGGAGTGACCATGGAACAGCGGCCGATGGGCCGGACCGGGGCGGACGTGTCGGTCATCGGGCTGGGCACCTGGCAGCTCGGCGGCGACTGGGGGGACGTCGACGACGACGCGGCGGCCGAGGTGCTCGACGCCGCCCTCGACGCCGGCGTGACCCTGCTCGACACCGCCGACGTCTACGGCGACGGCCGGTCCGAGGAGCGCATCCGCAAGGCGCTCGCCCCGCGCGCCGACCGGCCGTTCGTCGCCACCAAGGCCGGCCGGCGCGCCGACCCGTTCGAGGCGGCGCAGTACACCCCGGAGAACCTGCGGACCTGGATCGACCGGTCCCGCCGCAACCTCGGCGTCGACATGCTCGACCTCGTCCAGCTGCACTGCCCGCCACCGGGGGTCTACTCCGACCGGCGCGTGTACGACACTCTGGACGCCCTGGTCGAGGAGCAGGCGATCGCGGCCTACGGCGTCTCGGTGGAGACGGTCGAGGAGGGGCTGACCGCCCTGCAGCACCCCGGCGTGCAGTCCATCCAGGTCATCCTCAACATCTTCCGGCGCAAGCCGCTGGAGGAACTGCTCCCCGCCGCGCAGCGCGCCGAGGTGGGCATCCTGGCGCGCGTCCCGCTGGCCAGCGGCCTGCTCACCGGCAAGTACGACGAGTCGACGACGTTCCCGGCTGACGACCACCGCACCTTCAACCGCCACGGCGAGGCCTTCGACGTCGGTGAGACCTTCGCCGGCGTGCCGTTCGAGGTGGGTGTCGCCGCGGCCCGGGAGGTCGCCGAGATCGCCGGCGACAGCGTGCCGACCGCCGCGTTCGCGCTCCGCTGGGTCATCGACCAGCCCGGAGTCACCACGGTCATCCCGGGCGCGCGCAACGTCACCCAGGTCCGCGGCAACGTCGCGGCCGCCACCCTCGCCCCGCTCTCCGACTCCCAGCTCAGCGACCTCGAGCGCGTGTACGACGAGCGCATCCGCGCCCACGTGCACGACCGCTGGTGAAACTCTTCTCCTACCGCGTCCCTCCCCACCCGCCACCCCGGAGGCATCCGACCGTGCTCCGCACCCACGACGCCGGAACGCTGCGCGCGTCCGACGCCGGTTCGACCGTCACCCTGGCCGGCTGGGTGGCCCGTCGCCGCGACCACGGCGGCGTGGTCTTCCTCGATCTGCGCGACGCCTCCGGCTACGTCCAGGTCGTCGTCCGCGAGGAGGAGGCCCACCACCTGCGCAACGAGTACTGCGTGCTCGTGACCGGGGAGGTGCGCCGCCGTCCCGAGGGCAACGAGAACCCGGAGCTGCCGACCGGCGAGATCGAGGTGGCCACCTCGTCGCTGCAGGTGCTGTCGGCCTCGGCCCCGCTGCCGTTCCCGATCGAGACCGACCAGGCCGCGTCGGACGACGTCCGCTACAAGTACCGCTACCTCGACCTGCGGCGGCAGGGTCCGGCGAAGGCGATGCGGGTCCGCTCGGAGGTCAGCCGGATCGCCCGCGAGGTGATGCACCGGCACGGGTTCGCCGAGGTCGAGACGCCGAACCTCACGCGCTCCACGCCCGAGGGCGCGCGCGACTTCGTCGTCCCCGTGCGGCTGCAGCCGGGCAAGTGGTACGCGCTCCCGCAGTCGCCGCAGCTGTTCAAGCAGCTGCTGATGATCGGCGGGCTCGAGCGGTACTACCAGATCGCGCGCTGCTTCCGGGACGAGGACTTCCGTGCCGACCGGCAGCCGGAGTTCACCCAGCTCGATTTCGAGATGAGCTTCGTCGAGCGCGACGACGTGCTGGCGATCGCCGAGGACGTCGTCCGGGCGCTGTGGCGCGAGCTCGCGGACTACGACGTCCCGGAGATCCCGCGGATGACCTACCGCGAGGCCATGGACCGCTTCGGGTCGGACAAGCCCGACCTGCGTTTCGGCATCGAGCTGACCGAGCTCACCGAGTACTTCTCCGACACCCCGTTCCGGGTCTTCCAGGCGCCCTACGTCGGAGCCGTCGTGATGCCCGGCGGCGGCTCCCAGCCGCGGCGGGCCTTCGACGCGTGGCAGGACTGGGCGAAGTCCCGCGGGGCGCGGGGCCTGGCCTACGTGACGATCGCCGAGGACGGCGCGCTCGGCGGCCCGGTTGCGAAGAACATCTCCGACGCCGAGCGCGACGGGCTCCTGGCCGCGGTCGGGGCCTCTCCCGGCGACTGCGTGTTCTTCGCCGCGGGCGGCCGGCGCACGTCGCAGGAACTGCTGGGGGCGGCACGCAACGAGATCGCCAAGCGGCTGGAGCTCATCGAGCCCGGCTCGTGGTCGTTCCTCTTCGTCGTCGACTTCCCGATGTTCGAGGAGACCGAGGACGGCTCGTGGACGTTCATGCACCACCCCTTCACCTCGCCTACGCCGGAGTGGCGGGAGACCTTCGCCGAGAACAAGGGCGAGGCGCTGTCGGACGCCTACGACATGGTGGTGAACGGCAACGAACTGATGAGCGGCTCGGTGCGTATCCATGACGCCGCGCTGCAGGAGAAGGTCTTCGAGACGCTCGGGATGTCGACGGAGGAGGCCCGCGAGCGCTTCGGGTTCTTCCTGGAGGCCTTCGCCTACGGCCCGCCGCCGCACGCGGGCGCGGCCATCGGATGGGACCGCACCTGTGCTCTGCTGTCGGGCGTGGAGTCGATCCGCGAGGTCATCGCCTTCCCGAAGACCGGCGCCGGGTTCGACCCGCTGACCGGCGCGCCCACGCCCATCACCGAGGCGCAGCGCAAGGAGGCCGGCATCGACGCCAAGCCGGAGGAGCCGCCGCTGCCGGGCGAGCCCGGAGCACCGGGGCCCACCGACCCGACCCGCTGAAGGGGGGCGCTCCAGCCCCTTGTCGGCCGGTCAGGACCGGCGGAGCATTCGCGTCCGTGGAGATGACTGTGGTCCTCGAACCGGACCCGGAGACCGATCCCGAGGACCGGGAGCGGCTCGCCCGCCAGCTGCGCAACGAGCTGCGGACACTCGAGGTGGACGACGTGACCACCGTCGAGGGAGCCGCACCTCCCGAGGGCGCGAAGGGCGTGGGGGCGTCCCTCACCGAGCTGCTCGTGACGATGAGCGCCGGCGGAGGTGTGTTCGTGACGGTCATCGCGACCATCAAGGACTGGCTCGGCCGCCGCGGGGCCGGGCACAAGGTGAGCGTGACCATCGACGGCGACACCCTGGAGCTCAGCGACGCGACCCCCGTGGAGCGCGCCGCACTGATCGACACGTTCGTCCGCCGTCACCAGCCTGCGTGACCCCGTGCCCGGTGCCCGCAAGGCCCTCGTCGTCGCCACGTACGCCTACAGCGACGGCGGCCTGAAGCGGCTCACCGCACCACAGCACGACGCGGAGTCCTTCGCCTCGGTCCTGGAGGACCCGGCGATCGCCGGCTTCGACGTCACGATGCTGGTCAACGAGCCCCACTACGTGGTCGGCGAGGCGATCGCCGACTTCTACGCCGGTGCCCGCTCGGACGACCTGACGCTGCTGTACTTCACCGGGCACGGGCTCAAGGACGACGAGGGCCGGCTCTACCTGGCGATGACGAACACCCGCCGCGAGGCGCTCATGTTCACCGCCATCTCCGGCGCCCAGCTCAACGACGCCATGGACGCCTCCCGGTCGCGGCGCAAGGTGCTCATCCTCGACTGCTGCTACAGCGGCGCCTTCCCCGCCGGACGGAGCGCCAAGGCGGACGAGGGCGTGCAGACCCTCGAGCGCTTCCAGGGCAAGGGCCGGGCGGTGCTCACCGCCTCCGACGCCACCCAGTACGCGTTCGAGGGCGACGACCTGCGCGGGTCCGGGACGTCGTCGGTGTTCACCCGGCATCTGGTCGAGGCCATCAGCAGCGGGGCGGCGGACCTCGACGAGGACGGTGACATCGCCCTGGACGAGCTGTACAGCTACGTGTACGAGCGGGTGGTCGCCGAGATGCCGCAGCAGCGGCCGAAGAAGCAGGAGGACGTCGACGGGCGGATCCTCGTCGCCCGCAACGTGAACTGGACGCTGCCGTCCTACCTCCAGCACGCGATCGACAGCCCGATCGCGGCGCAGCGGCTGAGCGCGGTGGACGAACTCGGCCACCTGCACCGCGTGGGCAACGAGGTCGTCCGCGCGGCGGTGCTGGGACGGCTCCGGGCGCTGGCCGCCGACGACAGCCGGTCGGTGTCGTCCGGCGCCACCGCGATGCTGGAACGGATCGGAACGGGAACGCAGCCGCCGGACACCGTGCCTGCCCCTCGCCAGGTGCCCGTCGTCGACACGGCCCCTGCGCCGGCCGTCCCGGCGCGGGCGCCGAGCGCCCCGTCGCTGCCTTCGCCCGAGGTGCCCGCCCGGACGCGCGGTCCGCTGCCGGACGCTGACGGCCCGGTGCCCTCCGACGTCCGGGAGAGCCCGCCGGCCGAGCATGGCAGCCGACCGTCGGTCGCCACGCGGACCCTTCCGCCGATCCTCCTCGTGGCCGGCGTGCTGCTCACCGTCTCCCGGTTCCTGGTGTTCGAGCCGTCGAACGACTACCACGCGATCGACATGGGCTGGTCCACCGCCGGCTGGGTGGTCCAGGTGCTGCTGCCGCTGCTGGCGGCCCTCGGTGTGCTGCTCGCGGGGCGCGGTTGGACGGCGCACGTGGCACTGGCTGCCGGTGTCTCGGCCGGTGTGCTGCTCAACCTGATCGGGCAGCTGTCGATGGCGGCCGCGGTCACGCTCGACCCCGACGTGGGGTACGCCCTCGGCCCGGCGTGGTGGCTGATCCTGGTCGCCGCCCTCGTCCTGGCCGGCGCGGTGGTCGTGGCCGTCTCGATGCCAGCGCTCCGCGCGCACGCCGGGATCGGGCGGCGGCGGTGGGCGCTGTTCGGGGGCGCGCTCGTCGTGGCGGCGGCCGTCGGCTGGCTCCTGGTCGGCCCGGTCAGCACCGACTTCGGCTGGTGGCTGCACCTCCGCATCGCCGGCCTCCTGCTGACCGCCGCCTGCCTCCCGGTCGCCGTGCTCGACCTCGCCCCCGCGCAACGGCTCTTCGGCCTGGCCGCGGTCACCACGACCGGGATCTGGCTCGCCGCCAGCGCCGTGGAGGGCCTGGCGGTGCAGCCCTCCGGGTCCCAGTCGGGTCCGCTGCTCGTCACCCTCGTGCTGGCGCTCGTGCCGGTGGGCGGGGCCTACCTGGGGCAGGCGCGGCCCAGGGGCCGGACCGCACCGGGCTAGCCGTCGACGTCGCCGGTAGCGTTCCGGGCATGCCGTTGCGTGCCCGAACCCTGCTCGGACCCGGCCCCTCCAACCCGTACCCGGAGGCGACGGTCGCCCTCGGCCAGCCGCTGCTCGGCCACCTCGACCCGGAGTTCCTGCGGATCCTGGACGAGACGTCCGACCGGTTGCGGCAGGTCTTCGGGACGGCGAACCGGCGCACCCTGCCACTGTCGGCGACCGGCTCCGCGGGCATGGAGGCGGCGTTCGTCAACACCGTGGGCCCGGGCGACGTGGTGGTCGTGGCGGTCAACGGGCTGTTCGGCCAGCGGATGGTGGAGGTCGCGTCGCGGTGCGGCGCGGAGGTCGTCGCGGTGGAGCACGACTGGGGGCAGCCGGTCGACGCCTCCCGCGTGCTGGACGCGCATCCCTCGCCGAAGCTCATCGCCGCCGTGCACGCCGAGACCTCGACCGGTGTGCTGTCGGACCTCGAGCCAGTGGCCGCCGGCAAGGGCGACGCCCTGCTGCTGGCCGACTGCGTCACCTCGCTCGGCGGCGTGCCCGTGCGGCTGGACGACTGGGACGTGGACCTCGCCTACTCCGGCTCGCAGAAGTGCCTCGGGGTGGCCCCCGGCCTTGCGCCGTTCACGATCAACGACCGGGCGTGGGAGCGCCGGATCGAGAAGCCGCAGAGCTGGTACCTCGACCTCGGCCTGCTGGGCGGCTACGCGGGGGAGGCCGCGGGCTCGGGCCGGACGTACCACCACACCGCGCCGACCGGCATGGTCGTCTCGCTGCACGCGGGCCTCGGCCGGATCCTCGAGGAGGGGCTGGAGGCCGTCCACGCGCGGCACGCCGAGGCCGGCCGGCTGTTGCACGAGGGCCTGGCGGAGCTCGGCCTCGAGCTGTTCGCCGCCGAGGGCCACCGCCTGCCGGAGCTGACCACGGTGAAGGTGCCCGACGGCGTCGACTCGGCCGCGGTCCGCAAGGAGCTGCTGGAGCGCTACGACCTGGAGATCGGCGGGGGAGTGGGCGCCTATGCGAGCTCCGTCTGGCGGATCGGACTGATGGGCCCGAACGCGGCGCCCGACAAGGTCGCCCTCGTGCTGGCCGCCCTCAAGGAGACCCTCGCCCGCTGACCCCCGGGCTCGTCGGCCGCCGAGTGCTGACTTGTCGTCGTCCGCGCCGGCGTGCCCGCCCGTGTCGACGACGACAACTCAACACTCGCGCGTCACCAGCGGGCGCCGCGGCTGCGCAGGGCTCCGGCGACCCGGTCGACGACATCCGCGCGCCGGTGGAGATGTCTCGCCCCGAACCGGAGCAGCAGCCACCCGCCGGCAGCCATGAGGGAGTAGCGGTCGAGGTCGCGCCCGAACTGCGGGCCCTCAGCGTGCTGTCGCCCCTCGTACTCGAGCGCGACCTTCCAGCGCGAGTAGCCGAGGTCGGCATGCGCCACCTCACGTCCGTACCCGTCGAACACGGGCACCTGGGGTTCGGGATCCGGCAGGTCACTGGCGACCAGCCAGTAGCGGAACAGGCTCTCCGGGCGCGACGCCGCCAGAGGACTCAGGATCGGCGCGACGTCACGGGCCAGCACGACCCCGCGACTCCCATGGGCGCGCTCCAGGCGTGCGCCGAGTGTCTCGTGCGAGAGATGACCGGCCCGGCAGAGCGCGTCCCCGACGGCCACCAGCTCGTCCGGCGCCAGAACGGCCGCCAGGTCGAGCAGTGTCTGTGGACCGCTCGTCAACCGCAGCCCGCCGTGGTCGACGACGTCCTCGGACCCCAGCCTGCGCACGTGGACCCGGACGTTGCGCCGCTGCGGCCGGCTGATCCCGGGCGGCACGATGATCTGCAGGGGCAATGCCGGCGACACCGGTGCCCCCAGCACCCAGGCGGCGGTCAGGTGCGAGAAGACCGCGCTGCCCGGCAGCACCGGCGCGGCCGCATGACAGGCGTTCAGGAGCGTGAGCGGAACGGCGCGCGACACGTAGGCACCACGGGTCACCCGGACGCCGTCGTCCCTCAGTTCTGCTCGCGTCACACCGGCGGCGACCGCCGCTGCCCAGCTGTATGTCGGCGGTAGAGCGTGTCGTTCCACCGGCCGACGATCACCGCGTGCCCTGCTCGGAGAGCGGCCTCGGGCCTATCGGTGGACGACGCCGAGGCCTGTGGATCCGGCGAGTACTGACTTGTCGTCCTCTGCGACGGCGTGTCCGCCCGTGTCGTCGACGACCACTCAGCACTCGACCCGGTAGCGGCGGCCGGGAAGGCGGGGGTCAGGCGGTGTTGAGGCGGTTCAGCTGGTCGTCGGTCAGCGTCACGTGGGTCGCGGCGGCGGAGTCCTGGATCGACCGGGGGCGAGAGGCACCGGGGATCGGGATCACGACGTCGGCCTGGGCGAGGTGCCACGCGAGCGTGACCTGATAGACCGACACGCCCAGTTCCTCTGCCACCTCGGCGAACGCCGGCGCCTGCGCGTCGAGGGATCCGGCCGCGCCCACCCCGCCGAACGGGCTCCACGGCAGCCAGGCCAGCCCGTGCTCCGCGCAGTGCGCCAGCTCCACGGCGGAGGACCGGTAGCCGGGGGAGAACTGGTTCTGGACGCTCACCAGTGCCTCGCCGAGGACGGCGCGAGCCGAGTCGATCTGCGGGATGGAGGCGTTCGAGATGCCGACCATGCGCACCAGGCCGTCGTCGTACAGCGCCCGCAGCGCAGCCATCGACACCTCCCACGGCGTCGTCGGGTCGGGCCGGTGGAACTGGTACAGCCCGATCGCCTCGACGCCCAGGCGCTTGAGCGACGCCTCGCACGCCTGCCGCAGGTAGGACGGCGACCCGTCGAGACCCCAGTCGGTGCCCTCACGGGTGTGCCCGCCCTTCGTGGCCACCAGCACGTCCTCGGCGCCCGATCCGTAGGACGCCAGCGCGGCCGCCACCAGGGACTCGTTGTGCCCGAACTCGGCCTCGTCCCGCGCGTAGGCGTCGGCGGTGTCGATCAGGGTGACCCCGGCGTCCACGGCGGCGTGCACCACGGCCTCGGCCTCGGCCGGGGAGGGGCGGTCCTCCTTCGTCGACAGGGGCATGGCGCCCAGCCCGATCGCGCTCACGGTGACGCGCCCGACGGTCTCGTTCCCGATGCTCCGCTGTTCCACGAGACCTGTCGTGCCCCGCGGGTAGCGTCGCAACCGTGAGTTCGCTGTTCGACGACCCGGTGGAGGCCGCGGCGGAGGCGGCGGTCGACGCGGGTGCGCCGCTGGCCGTGCGCATGCGGCCGCGCGCCCTGGACGAGGTCGTCGGCCAGCAGCACCTCCTCGGTGAGCGCGCCCCCCTGCGCCGGCTGGTCGAGTCCGACGAGCCGATGTCCCTGGTCCTCTACGGCCCGCCCGGCACCGGCAAGACGACGCTGGCCCACGTCATCTCGCTGGCGACCAAGCGGCAGTTCGTACAGCTCTCGGCGCTCGACTCCGGGGTCAAGGAGGTGCGCGCGGTGATCACCGCGGCCAAGCGCGAGCTCACGTACGCGGGCCGGCGGACGGTCCTGTTCATCGACGAGGTCCACCGGTTCTCCAAGACCCAGCAGGACAGCCTGCTGTCGGCGGTGGAGGACCGGATCGTCAGCCTCATCGCCGCGACCACGGAGAACCCGTTCTTCTCCGTCGTCAGCCCGCTGCTGAGCCGCAGCCTCGTCCTGGCGCTGCAGCCGCTCAGCGACGACGACGTCCGCGCCGTCCTGCACCGCGCTCTCACCAGCGAGCGCGGGCTCCACGGCGCGGTCACGCTCACCGACGAGGCGGAGAAGCACCTGCTCCGGATCGCCGGCGGCGACGCCCGCAAGGCGCTCACGGCACTCGAGTCCGGCGCCGGGGCGGCGAAGGCCGCGAGCACCGACGTGCTGGACCTCGAGACGTTGGAGACGGCCGTCGCGCAGGCCGCGGTCCGCTACGACCGGCAGGGTGACCAGCACTACGACGTCACCAGCGCGCTGATCAAGAGCATCCGCGGCAGCGACGTCGACGCCGCGCTGCACTACCTGGCCCGCATGGTGGCCGCGGGGGAGGACCCGCGCTTCATCGCGCGCAGGCTGGTCATCTCCGCCAGCGAGGACATCGGCATGGCCGATCCGACGGCCCTGCTCACCGCGGTCGCCGCCGCCGATGCCGTCGCCTTCATCGGCATGCCCGAGGGGCACTTGTCGCTGGCGCACGCCGTCGTCCACCTGGCCACCGCGCCGAAGTCCAACGCCGTCACCGTCGGCATGGGCGAGTCGATGGCCGACGTCCACGCGGGGCTGGCTGGCCCCGTGCCGCCGGGACTGCGCGACGGCCACTACCCCGGCGCCAGGAAGCTCGGGCACGGCACGACCTACAGCTATCCGCACGCCCACCCGGACGGCGTCGTCCCCCAGCAGTACCCACCCGACGCACTGGTGGGGAAGGACTACTACCGGCCGACGAACCGGGGCGCGGAGGCCCGGCTGGGCGAGCGCCTGGCGAAGCTCCGCGCGATCGTCCGACGCACCCGCTGACACACCGCCGCAGACCGGCAGGCGACGGACGCCCGACGGTGGCCCCGACTACTGTGACCACGCCGGGCCGACGCCCGCTGAAACGCCCGTCATCGAGAACAGGAGTCCCGTGTGTCCCCAGGAGAGTGGGCCGGACTGATCGCTGCCCTGGCCTTCGTGCTGTTGGTGGTGCTGATCGCGATTCCGCTGCTCAAGCTCGGGCGCACGCTCGACGAGGCGACGCTGACCATCCGGCAGGTACGTGAGCAGAGTGCGCCGATCCTGGGCCAGGCGAGCACCACCGTCGCGCACGTCAACAGCAACCTCGAGCGGGTCGACGACATCACCGGCAACGCGGCGAACGTCTCCAGCAACGTCGCCGCCCTGTCCAGCGTCGTCGCCGCCACCCTGGGCAGCCCCCTGATCAAGGTCGCCGCCTTCAGCTACGGCGTGCGCACCGCCGCCAAGAAGAAGCGTGAGGGGGCCGCGCTCGCCGAGGCCGCCCAGCGCGACAAGGACGCACGCCGGGCACGGCGCGCGGCGCGGCGGGCCGCCTGATGCGCCGGCTGTTCTGGCTGGCCATGGGCATCACGATCGGCGCCCTCGTCGTCCGCAAGCTGAGCCGCGCCGCCGAGAAGATGACCCCGGCCGGCATCGCCGGATCCATCGCCGAGGGGCTCCGCGACCTCGCCGAGGCGATCGGCGACTTCGGCGCCGACATCCGCGCCGCCGCCGCCGAGCGCGAGGCCGAGCTCCGCGCCGGCACCGGCCTGGACGCGCCGCTCCCCACCGGCGACCAGATCCAGCTCCCCGGTCGGCACGGCGCCAGCGCCGCCGACTCCTGACCCCGGTCGGGTCCCCGGGACCCGCCATCCGCAGAACTGAGTAGACCTGACGATGCAGACCGCCGAGATCCGCCGCCGCTTCCTCGAGCACTTCGCCCAGCGCGGGCACACCGTCGTCCCCAGTGCCTCGCTGATCTCACCGGACCCGTCGCTGCTGTTCACCGTGGCCGGCATGGTGCCGTTCATCCCGTACCTCACGGGTCGTGAGCCCGCGCCGTACCCGCGGGCCACCAGCGTGCAGAAGTGCGTGCGCACCCTCGACATCGAGGAGGTGGGCAAGACCACCCGCCACGGCACGTTCTTCCAGATGAACGGCACCATGCCGGCCACGGTGAACAGCAGCGACGGGTCCGGTGAGATCAGCGAGGCACTGGGGACGACGGTGTGCCCGCGCTGGGCGAAGTGCTCGAGGAAGCGGCGGCGGATCTCGGCGGTCTGCATCGTCAGGTCTACTCAGTTCTGCGGATGGCGGGTCCCGGGGACCCGACCGGGGTCAGGAGTCGGCGGCGCTGGCGCCGTGCCGACCGGGGAGCTGGATCTGGTCGCCGGTGGGGAGCGGCGCGTCCAGGCCGGTGCCGGCGCGGAGCTCGGCCTCGCGCTCGGCGGCGGCGGCGCGGATGTCGGCGCCGAAGTCGCCGATCGCCTCGGCGAGGTCGCGGAGCCCCTCGGCGATGGATCCGGCGATGCCGGCCGGGGTCATCTTCTCGGCGGCGCGGCTCAGCTTGCGGACGACGAGGGCGCCGATCGTGATGCCCATGGCCAGCCAGAACAGCCGGCGCATCAGGCGGCCCGCCGCGCCGCGCGCCGTGCCCGGCGTGCGTCCTTGTCGCGCTGGGCGGCCTCGGCGAGCGCGGCCCCCTCACGCTTCTTCTTGGCGGCGGTGCGCACGCCGTAGCTGAAGGCGGCGACCTTGATCAGGGGGCTGCCCAGGGTGGCGGCGACGACGCTGGACAGGGCGGCGACGTTGCTGGAGACGTTCGCCGCGTTGCCGGTGATGTCGTCGACCCGCTCGAGGTTGCTGTTGACGTGCGCGACGGTGGTGCTCGCCTGGCCCAGGATCGGCGCACTCTGCTCACGTACCTGCCGGATGGTCAGCGTCGCCTCGTCGAGCGTGCGCCCGAGCTTGAGCAGCGGAATCGCGATCAGCACCACCAACAGCACGAAGGCCAGGGCAGCGATCAGTCCGGCCCACTCTCCTGGGGACACACGGGACTCCTGTTCTCGATGACGGGCGTTTCAGCGGGCGTCGGCCCGGCGTGGTCACAGTAGTCGGGGCCACCGTCGGGCGTCCGTCGCCTGCCGGTCTGCGGCGGTGTGTCAGCGGGTGCGTCGGACGATCGCGCGGAGCTTCGCCAGGCGCTCGCCCAGCCGGGCCTCCGCGCCCCGGTTCGTCGGCCGGTAGTAGTCCTTCCCCACCAGTGCGTCGGGTGGGTACTGCTGGGGGACGACGCCGTCCGGGTGGGCGTGCGGATAGCTGTAGGTCGTGCCGTGCCCGAGCTTCCTGGCGCCGGGGTAGTGGCCGTCGCGCAGTCCCGGCGGCACGGGGCCAGCCAGCCCCGCGTGGACGTCGGCCATCGACTCGCCCATGCCGACGGTGACGGCGTTGGACTTCGGCGCGGTGGCCAGGTGGACGACGGCGTGCGCCAGCGACAAGTGCCCCTCGGGCATGCCGATGAAGGCGACGGCATCGGCGGCGGCGACCGCGGTGAGCAGGGCCGTCGGATCGGCCATGCCGATGTCCTCGCTGGCGGAGATGACCAGCCTGCGCGCGATGAAGCGCGGGTCCTCCCCCGCGGCCACCATGCGGGCCAGGTAGTGCAGCGCGGCGTCGACGTCGCTGCCGCGGATGCTCTTGATCAGCGCGCTGGTGACGTCGTAGTGCTGGTCACCCTGCCGGTCGTAGCGGACCGCGGCCTGCGCGACGGCCGTCTCCAACGTCTCGAGGTCCAGCACGTCGGTGCTCGCGGCCTTCGCCGCCCCGGCGCCGGACTCGAGTGCCGTGAGCGCCTTGCGGGCGTCGCCGCCGGCGATCCGGAGCAGGTGCTTCTCCGCCTCGTCGGTGAGCGTGACCGCGCCGTGGAGCCCGCGCTCGCTGGTGAGAGCGCGGTGCAGGACGGCGCGGACGTCGTCGTCGCTGAGCGGCTGCAGCGCCAGGACGAGGCTGCGGCTCAGCAGCGGGCTGACGACGGAGAAGAACGGGTTCTCCGTGGTCGCGGCGATGAGGCTGACGATCCGGTCCTCCACCGCCGACAGCAGGCTGTCCTGCTGGGTCTTGGAGAACCGGTGGACCTCGTCGATGAACAGGACCGTCCGCCGGCCCGCGTACGTGAGCTCGCGCTTGGCCGCGGTGATCACCGCGCGCACCTCCTTGACCCCGGAGTCGAGCGCCGAGAGCTGTACGAACTGCCGCTTGGTCGCCAGCGAGATGACGTGGGCCAGCGTCGTCTTGCCGGTGCCGGGCGGGCCGTAGAGGACCAGGGACATCGGCTCGTCGGACTCGACCAGCCGGCGCAGGGGGGCGCGCTCACCGAGGAGGTGCTGCTGGCCGACGACCTCGTCCAGGGCGCGCGGCCGCATGCGCACGGCCAGCGGCGCACCCGCGTCGACCGCCGCCTCCGCCGCGGCCTCCACCGGGTCGTCGAACAGCGAACTCACGGTTGCGACGCTACCCGCGGGGCACGACAGGTCTCGTGGAACAGCGGAGCATCGGGAACGAGACCGTCGGGCGCGTCACCGTGAGCGCGATCGGGCTGGGCGCCATGCCCCTGTCGACGAAGGAGGACCGCCCCTCCCCGGCCGAGGCCGAGGCCGTGGTGCACGCCGCCGTGGACGCCGGGGTCACCCTGATCGACACCGCCGACGCCTACGCGCGGGACGAGGCCGAGTTCGGGCACAACGAGTCCCTGGTGGCGGCCGCGCTGGCGTCCTACGGATCGGGCGCCGAGGACGTGCTGGTGGCCACGAAGGGCGGGCACACCCGTGAGGGCACCGACTGGGGTCTCGACGGGTCGCCGTCCTACCTGCGGCAGGCGTGCGAGGCGTCGCTCAAGCGCCTGGGCGTCGAGGCGATCGGGCTGTACCAGTTCCACCGGCCCGACCCGACGACGCCGTGGGAGGTGTCGATGGCTGCGCTGCGGGCGCTGTACGACGACGGCCTGGTGCGCATGGTCGGCATCTCGAACGCCTCCATCCCGCAGATCGACTCGGCTCGCGCCGTCCTCGGCGAGGCACTGGTGAGCGTCCAGAACCAGTTCTCCCCCGGCTACCGGTCCTCCGCCGTGGAGCTGGCGCACTGCGCGGAGCACGGGCTGGCCTGGCTGCCGTGGAGCCCGTTCGGCGGGGTGGGCGCGGCCGGATCCCTCGACGCGCAGGCGCCGGCGTTCGCCGAGGTGGCAGAGGAACTGGGCGTGTCGGTCTATCAGGTCACGCTCGCGTGGCACCTCGCCCAGGCCGACGTCGTGATCCCGATCCCCGGTGCCTCTCGCCCCCGGTCGATCCAGGACTCCGCCGCCGCGACCCACGTGACGCTGACCGACGACCAGCTGAACCGCCTCAACACCGCCTGACCCCCGCCTTCCCGGCCGCCGCTACCGGGTCGAGTGCTGAGTGGTCGTCGACGACACGGGCGGACACGCCGTCGCAGAGGACGACAAGTCAGTACTCGCCGGATCCACAGGCCTCGGCGTCGTCCACCGATAGGCCCGAGGCCGCTCTCCGAGCAGGGCACGCGGTGATCGTCGGCCGGTGGAACGACACGCTCTACCGCCGACATACAGCTGGGCAGCGGCGGTCGCCGCCGGTGTGACGCGAGCAGAACTGAGGGACGACGGCGTCCGGGTGACCCGTGGTGCCTACGTGTCGCGCGCCGTTCCGCTCACGCTCCTGAACGCCTGTCATGCGGCCGCGCCGGTGCTGCCGGGCAGCGCGGTCTTCTCGCACCTGACCGCCGCCTGGGTGCTGGGGGCACCGGTGTCGCCGGCATTGCCCCTGCAGATCATCGTGCCGCCCGGGATCAGCCGGCCGCAGCGGCGCAACGTCCGGGTCCACGTGCGCAGGCTGGGGTCCGAGGACGTCGTCGACCACGGCGGGCTGCGGTTGACGAGCGGTCCACAGACACTGCTCGACCTGGCGGCCGTTCTGGCGCCGGACGAGCTGGTGGCCGTCGGGGACGCGCTCTGCCGGGCCGGTCATCTCTCGCACGAGACACTCGGCGCACGCCTGGAGCGCGCCCATGGGAGTCGCGGGGTCGTGCTGGCCCGTGACGTCGCGCCGATCCTGAGTCCTCTGGCGGCGTCGCGCCCGGAGAGCCTGTTCCGCTACTGGCTGGTCGCCAGTGACCTGCCGGATCCCGAACCCCAGGTGCCCGTGTTCGACGGGTACGGACGTGAGGTGGCGCATGCCGACCTCGGCTACTCGCGCTGGAAGGTCGCGCTCGAGTACGAGGGGCGACAGCACGCTGAGGGCCCGCAGTTCGGGCGCGACCTCGACCGCTACTCCCTCATGGCTGCCGGCGGGTGGCTGCTGCTCCGGTTCGGGGCGAGACATCTCCACCGGCGCGCGGATGTCGTCGACCGGGTCGCCGGAGCCCTGCGCAGCCGCGGCGCCCGCTGGTGACGCGCGAGTGTTGAGTTGTCGTCGTCGACACGGGCGGGCACGCCGGCGCGGACGACGACAAGTCAGCACTCGGCGGCCGACGAGCCCGGGGGTCAGCGGGCGAGGGTCTCCTTGAGGGCGGCCAGCACGAGGGCGACCTTGTCGGGCGCCGCGTTCGGGCCCATCAGTCCGATCCGCCAGACGGAGCTCGCATAGGCGCCCACTCCCCCGCCGATCTCCAGGTCGTAGCGCTCCAGCAGCTCCTTGCGGACCGCGGCCGAGTCGACGCCGTCGGGCACCTTCACCGTGGTCAGCTCCGGCAGGCGGTGGCCCTCGGCGGCGAACAGCTCGAGGCCGAGCTCCGCCAGGCCCTCGTGCAACAGCCGGCCGGCCTCGGCGTGCCGCGCGTGGACGGCCTCCAGCCCCTCCTCGAGGATCCGGCCGAGGCCCGCGTGCAGCGAGACGACCATGCCGGTCGGCGCGGTGTGGTGGTACGTCCGGCCCGAGCCCGCGGCCTCCCCCGCGTAGCCGCCCAGCAGGCCGAGGTCGAGGTACCAGCTCTGCGGCTTCTCGATCCGGCGCTCCCACGCCCGGTCGTTGATCGTGAACGGCGCAAGGCCGGGGGCCACCCCGAGGCACTTCTGCGAGCCGGAGTAGGCGAGGTCCACGTCCCAGTCGTCCAGCCGCACGGGCACGCCGCCGAGCGAGGTGACGCAGTCGGCCAGCAGCAGGGCGTCGCCCTTGCCGGCGGCCACTGGCTCGAGGTCCGACAGCACACCGGTCGAGGTCTCGGCGTGCACGGCGGCGATGAGCTTCGGCGAGGGATGCGCGTCCAGCACGCGGGAGGCGTCGACCGGCTGCCCCCAGTCGTGCTCCACCGCGACGACCTCCGCGCCGCACCGCGACGCGACCTCCACCATCCGCTGGCCGAACAGCCCGTTGACCGCCACGACCACCACGTCGCCCGGGCCCACGGTGTTGACGAACGCCGCCTCCATGCCCGCGGAGCCGGTCGCCGACAGTGGCAGGGTGCGCCGGTTCGCCGTCCCGAAGACCTGCCGCAACCGGTCGGACGTCTCGTCCAGGATCCGCAGGAACTCCGGGTCGAGGTGGCCGAGCAGCGGCTGGCCGAGGGCGACCGTCGCCTCCGGGTACGGGTTGGAGGGGCCGGGTCCGAGCAGGGTTCGGGCACGCAACGGCATGCCCGGAACGCTACCGGCGACGTCGACGGCTAGCCCGGTGCGGTCCGGCCCCTGGGCCGCGCCTGCCCCAGGTAGGCCCCGCCCACCGGCACGAGCGCCAGCACGAGGGTGACGAGCAGCGGACCCGACTGGGACCCGGAGGGCTGCACCGCCAGGCCCTCCACGGCGCTGGCGGCGAGCCAGATCCCGGTCGTGGTGACCGCGGCCAGGCCGAAGAGCCGTTGCGCGGGGGCGAGGTCGAGCACGGCGACCGGGAGGCAGGCGGCGGTCAGCAGGAGGCCGGCGATGCGGAGGTGCAGCCACCAGCCGAAGTCGGTGCTGACCGGGCCGACCAGGAGCCAGCCGACGGCCGCCGCCACGACGAGCGCGCCCCCGAACAGCGCCCACCGCCGCCGCCCGATCCCGGCGTGCGCGCGGAGCGCTGGCATCGAGACGGCCACGACCACCGCGCCGGCCAGGACGAGGGCGGCGACCAGGATCAGCCACCACGCCGGGCCGAGGGCGTACCCCACGTCGGGGTCGAGCGTGACCGCGGCCGCCATCGACAGCTGCCCGATCAGGTTGAGCAGCACACCGGCCGAGACACCGGCAGCCAGTGCCACGTGCGCCGTCCAACCGCGCCCCGCGAGCAGCACACCGAGGGCCGCCAGCAGCGGCAGCAGCACCTGGACCACCCAGCCGGCGGTGGACCAGCCCATGTCGATCGCGTGGTAGTCGTTCGACGGCTCGAACACCAGGAACCGGGAGACGGTGAGCAGCACGCCGGCCACGAGGAGGATCGGCGGAAGGGTCCGCGTGGCGACCGACGGTCGGCTGCCATGCTCGGCCGGCGGGCTCTCCCGGACGTCGGAGGGCACCGGGCCGTCAGCGTCCGGCAGCGGACCGCGCGTCCGGGCGGGCACCTCGGGCGAAGGCAGCGACGGGGCGCTCGGCGCCCGCGCCGGGACGGCCGGCGCAGGGGCCGTGTCGACGACGGGCACCTGGCGAGGGGCAGGCACGGTGTCCGGCGGCTGCGTTCCCGTTCCGATCCGTTCCAGCATCGCGGTGGCGCCGGACGACACCGACCGGCTGTCGTCGGCGGCCAGCGCCCGGAGCCGTCCCAGCACCGCCGCGCGGACGACCTCGTTGCCCACGCGGTGCAGGTGGCCGAGTTCGTCCACCGCGCTCAGCCGCTGCGCCGCGATCGGGCTGTCGATCGCGTGCTGGAGGTAGGACGGCAGCGTCCAGTTCACGTTGCGGGCGACGAGGATCCGCCCGTCGACGTCCTCCTGCTTCTTCGGCCGCTGCTGCGGCATCTCGGCGACCACCCGCTCGTACACGTAGCTGTACAGCTCGTCCAGGGCGATGTCACCGTCCTCGTCGAGGTCCGCCGCCCCGCTGCTGATGGCCTCGACCAGATGCCGGGTGAACACCGACGACGTCCCGGACCCGCGCAGGTCGTCGCCCTCGAACGCGTACTGGGTGGCGTCGGAGGCGGTGAGCACCGCCCGGCCCTTGCCCTGGAAGCGCTCGAGGGTCTGCACGCCCTCGTCCGCCTTGGCGCTCCGTCCGGCGGGGAAGGCGCCGCTGTAGCAGCAGTCGAGGATGAGCACCTTGCGCCGCGACCGGGAGGCGTCCATGGCGTCGTTGAGCTGGGCGCCGGAGATGGCGGTGAACATGAGCGCCTCGCGGCGGGTGTTCGTCATCGCCAGGTAGAGCCGGCCCTCGTCGTCCTTGAGCCCGTGCCCGGTGAAGTACAGCAGCGTCAGGTCGTCCGAGCGGGCACCGGCGTAGAAGTCGGCGATCGCCTCGCCGACCACGTAGTGGGGCTCGTTGACCAGCATCGTGACGTCGAAGCCGGCGATCGCCGGGTCCTCCAGGACCGAGGCGAAGGACTCCGCGTCGTGCTGTGGTGCGGTGAGCCGCTTCAGGCCGCCGTCGCTGTAGGCGTACGTGGCGACGACGAGGGCCTTGCGGGCACCGGGCACGGGGTCACGCAGGCTGGTGACGGCGGACGAACGTGTCGATCAGTGCGGCGCGCTCCACGGGGGTCGCGTCGCTGAGCTCCAGGGTGTCGCCGTCGATGGTCACGCTCACCTTGTGCCCGGCCCCGCGGCGGCCGAGCCAGTCCTTGATGGTCGCGATGACCGTCACGAACACACCTCCGCCGGCGCTCATCGTCACGAGCAGCTCGGTGAGGGACGCCCCCACGCCCTTCGCGCCCTCGGGAGGTGCGGCTCCCTCGACGGTGGTCACGTCGTCCACCTCGAGTGTCCGCAGCTCGTTGCGCAGCTGGCGGGCGAGCCGCTCCCGGTCCTCGGGATCGGTCTCCGGGTCCGGTTCGAGGACCACAGTCATCTCCACGGACGCGAATGCTCCGCCGGTCCTGACCGGCCGACAAGGGGCTGGAGCGCCCCCCTTCAGCGGGTCGGGTCGGTGGGCCCCGGTGCTCCGGGCTCGCCCGGCAGCGGCGGCTCCTCCGGCTTGGCGTCGATGCCGGCCTCCTTGCGCTGCGCCTCGGTGATGGGCGTGGGCGCGCCGGTCAGCGGGTCGAACCCGGCGCCGGTCTTCGGGAAGGCGATGACCTCGCGGATCGACTCCACGCCCGACAGCAGAGCACAGGTGCGGTCCCATCCGATGGCCGCGCCCGCGTGCGGCGGCGGGCCGTAGGCGAAGGCCTCCAGGAAGAACCCGAAGCGCTCGCGGGCCTCCTCCGTCGACATCCCGAGCGTCTCGAAGACCTTCTCCTGCAGCGCGGCGTCATGGATACGCACCGAGCCGCTCATCAGTTCGTTGCCGTTCACCACCATGTCGTAGGCGTCCGACAGCGCCTCGCCCTTGTTCTCGGCGAAGGTCTCCCGCCACTCCGGCGTAGGCGAGGTGAAGGGGTGGTGCATGAACGTCCACGAGCCGTCCTCGGTCTCCTCGAACATCGGGAAGTCGACGACGAAGAGGAACGACCACGAGCCGGGCTCGATGAGCTCCAGCCGCTTGGCGATCTCGTTGCGTGCCGCCCCCAGCAGTTCCTGCGACGTGCGCCGGCCGCCCGCGGCGAAGAACACGCAGTCGCCGGGAGAGGCCCCGACCGCGGCCAGGAGCCCGTCGCGCTCGGCGTCGGAGATGTTCTTCGCAACCGGGCCGCCGAGCGCGCCGTCCTCGGCGATCGTCACGTAGGCCAGGCCCCGCGCCCCGCGGGACTTCGCCCAGTCCTGCCACGCGTCGAAGGCCCGCCGCGGCTGGGAGCCGCCGCCGGGCATCACGACGGCTCCGACGTAGGGCGCCTGGAAGACCCGGAACGGGGTGTCGGAGAAGTACTCGGTGAGCTCGGTCAGCTCGATGCCGAAACGCAGGTCGGGCTTGTCCGACCCGAAGCGGTCCATGGCCTCGCGGTAGGTCATCCGCGGGATCTCCGGGACGTCGTAGTCCGCGAGCTCGCGCCACAGCGCCCGGACGACGTCCTCGGCGATCGCCAGCACGTCGTCGCGCTCGACGAAGCTCATCTCGAAATCGAGCTGGGTGAACTCCGGCTGCCGGTCGGCACGGAAGTCCTCGTCCCGGAAGCAGCGCGCGATCTGGTAGTACCGCTCGAGCCCGCCGATCATCAGCAGCTGCTTGAACAGCTGCGGCGACTGCGGGAGCGCGTACCACTTGCCCGGCTGCAGCCGCACGGGGACGACGAAGTCGCGCGCGCCCTCGGGCGTGGAGCGCGTGAGGTTCGGCGTCTCGACCTCGGCGAACCCGTGCCGGTGCATCACCTCGCGGGCGATCCGGCTGACCTCCGAGCGGACCCGCATCGCCTTCGCCGGACCCTGCCGCCGCAGGTCGAGGTAGCGGTACTTGTAGCGGACGTCGTCCGACGCGGCCTGGTCGGTCTCGATCGGGAACGGCAGCGGGGCCGAGGCCGACAGCACCTGCAGCGACGAGGTGGCCACCTCGATCTCGCCGGTCGGCAGCTCCGGGTTCTCGTTGCCCTCGGGACGGCGGCGCACCTCCCCGGTCACGAGCACGCAGTACTCGTTGCGCAGGTGGTGGGCCTCCTCCTCGCGGACGACGACCTGGACGTAGCCGGAGGCGTCGCGCAGATCGAGGAAGACCACGCCGCCGTGGTCGCGGCGACGGGCCACCCAGCCGGCCAGGGTGACGGTCGAACCGGCGTCGGACGCGCGCAGCGTTCCGGCGTCGTGGGTGCGGAGCACGGTCGGATGCCTCCGGGGTGGCGGGTGGGGAGGGACGCGGTAGGAGAAGAGTTTCACCAGCGGTCGTGCACGTGGGCGCGGATGCGCTCGTCGTACACGCGCTCGAGGTCGCTGAGCTGGGAGTCGGAGAGCGGGGCGAGGGTGGCGGCCGCGACGTTGCCGCGGACCTGGGTGACGTTGCGCGCGCCCGGGATGACCGTGGTGACTCCGGGCTGGTCGATGACCCAGCGGAGCGCGAACGCGGCGGTCGGCACGCTGTCGCCGGCGATCTCGGCGACCTCCCGGGCCGCGGCGACACCCACCTCGAACGGCACGCCGGCGAAGGTCTCACCGACGTCGAAGGCCTCGCCGTGGCGGTTGAAGGTGCGGTGGTCGTCAGCCGGGAACGTCGTCGACTCGTCGTACTTGCCGGTGAGCAGGCCGCTGGCCAGCGGGACGCGCGCCAGGATGCCCACCTCGGCGCGCTGCGCGGCGGGGAGCAGTTCCTCCAGCGGCTTGCGCCGGAAGATGTTGAGGATGACCTGGATGGACTGCACGCCGGGGTGCTGCAGGGCGGTCAGCCCCTCCTCGACCGTCTCCACCGAGACGCCGTAGGCCGCGATCGCCTGCTCCTCGACCAGGGCGTCCAGAGTGTCGTACACGCGCCGGTCGGAGTAGACCCCCGGTGGCGGGCAGTGCAGCTGGACGAGGTCGAGCATGTCGACGCCGAGGTTGCGGCGGGACCGGTCGATCCAGGTCCGCAGGTTCTCCGGGGTGTACTGCGCCGCCTCGAACGGGTCGGCGCGCCGGCCGGCCTTGGTGGCGACGAACGGCCGGTCGGCGCGCGGGGCGAGCGCCTTGCGGATGCGCTCCTCGGACCGGCCGTCGCCGTAGACGTCGGCGGTGTCGAGCAGGGTCACGCCGGCGTCGAGGGCGGCGTCGAGCACCTCGGCCGCCGCGTCGTCGTCGACGTCCCCCCAGTCGCCGCCGAGCTGCCAGGTGCCCAGCCCGATGACCGACACGTCCGCCCCGGTCCGGCCCATCGGCCGCTGTTCCATGGTCACTCCTCCACCGTCGCACGTCGCAGTGCATCGAACAGATCGGCCACCGGGACGGCGTGCTGCTCGCCGGTACGCATGTCCTTGAGCTGCCCGACGCCCTGGGCCAGGTCGCGCTCGCCGATCACGACGACGTGCGAGGCGCCCGACCGGTCGGCGGCCTTCATCGCGCCCTTGAGCCCGCGGTCGCCGTACACGGTGTCGGCGGCGACGCCGGCCTGCCGGAGCTGGCCCACCAGCCGGACGGCGAGCCGCTTCGCCTCCGCCCCCAGCGGGACGACGAACGCCTGCACGCCGGCCTGCACCCCGATGTCGAGGCCCTCGGCCTGCACCGCCAGCAGCGTGCGATCGACGCCGACGGCGTAGCCGATCCCCGAGAGGTCGGGTCCGCCGAGCGCGGCCGACAGGCCGTCGTAGCGGCCGCCGCCACCGATCGCCGACTGCGCCCCGAGGCCCGAGTGCACGAACTCGAACGTCGTCTTCGTGTAGTAGTCCAGACCGCGCACCAGCTTCGGCGCCTCCGTCCAGGTCACCCCGAGGTCCGTGAGGTGCTGCCGCACGGCGTCGTAGTGCGCCTTCGTGGAGTCCGAGAGGTGGTCGACCATCAACGGGGCGTCGTCCAGCTGCGCCTGCACCTCGGGCCGCTTGTCGTCGAGCACGCGCAGCGGGTTGATCTCCGCCCGCCGCCGCGTCTCCTCGTCCAGATCGAGCGTGGCGAGGAACTGCACGAGCAGCTCGCGGTACTGCGGCCGGCACGTCTCGTCGCCGAGCGAAGTGAGCAGCAGCTCGAAGTCGGTCAGACCGAGGTCGCGGAAACCCTGCACTCCCAGCGCCACCACCTCGGCGTCCAGAGCGGGGTCGTCGGTGCCGAGCGCCTCCATGTCGACCTGGGTGAAGTGCCGGTACCGGCCGGCCTGGGGCCGCTCGTAGCGGAACGCCGAGCCGACCGTCCACAGCTTCACCGGCAGCGCCCCGTCGTGCAGGCGGTGCTCGATGAAGGCCCGCATCAACCCGGCGGTGAGCTCCGGTCGCAGCGTGAGGGACCGGCCGCCGCGGTCGTCGAAGGTGTACATCTCCTTCGTCACGACGTCGGTCGACTCCCCCACCCCGCGGGAGAAGACGGCGGTCTCCTCGAACACCGGCGTCTCGACGTAGCCGTAGCCGGCCCGGCGCAGCGGCGCAGTCAGCGTGTCGCGGACGGCGAGGAAGCGCGCCGACTCCGGCGGCAGGACGTCGAACGTGCCCTTGGGGGCGGTCAGCCCGGTCACAGGCCCCGCCCGGCGGGCGGCGCGCCGGAACCGGCCGCCGCCTCGGCGAGGTAGGGGTTGGTGGCCCGCTCGCGGCCGATCGTGGTGGCCGGCCCGTGCCCCGGCAGCACGAGGGTCTCGTCGTCCAGCGGGAGGATGACGTCGCGCAGGGACCGCAGCATCGCCTCCCACGAACCACCGGGCATGTCCACCCGCCCGATCGACCCGGCGAACAGCACGTCGCCGGCCAGCAGGCCGGGCGCCTCGCCCAGGTCCACGGAGAACACCACCGAGCCCCGGGTGTGACCGGGCGCGTGCCGGACGGTGAGCTCGACACCGGCGAGCGAGAGCACCGCCCCGTCGTCCAGCGAGCGCACCTCCGACGGGTCGGGGAGCCGGAGCCCGGCGATCAGCGGCGCGTTCTGCGGGCTGTGCCAGCGCGCGGGGTCGGCGATCATCCCCAGGTCGTCGGGGTGCAGGTAGGCGGGGATGTCGTAACCGTCGCAGAGTGGCAGCACCGAGTAGGTGTGGTCGAGGTGCCCGTGGGTGAGCACCACCGCCACCGGCTTGAGCCCGTCCTCGGCCAGGATCTGGGCCAGGGGCTCGACGGCGTCCATGCCGGGGTCGATCACCACGCACTCCTGACCCCGGCCAGGGGCCACGGCATAGCAGTTGGTGCCGAACGGGCCTGCGGGAAAGGAGCGGATGAGCACCCGTGCAGGTTACGCGGAGGGCCCGACGTGCCCCGGTGCTGCCAGGGAACGCACAGCCGCTCCGCCTAGACTCTGCCCTCGACCGCGTGCCGCGGCTGCCGGTGTCCGGCCCCGCACGCTCTGCCGTGCCGTCCTCACCCGCCCCACCGACCACCCGCCCGATCGAGGAGTTCGACCGTGCCCACCAACAAGCAGCGGCGTGAAGCCGCGCAGCGCCACCTGCAGCGGCAGCTGGAGCGCCGCGCCGAACTGGCGCGCAAGCGCCGCCGGAACCTGGGCATCATCGCGACCGTCGTCGCCGTGGTCGTCGTCGTGGGTGCCGCCCTGCTCATCACCGGCGTCTTCCAGAGCGACGACACGGAGGCGGCGACGGACCCGTCGGCCACCCCCACGGCGCCGGTCACCAGCTCCGCCGCGGCCGCCACCACCAACGCCGACGGCACGATCGCCTGCACCTACACGCCGGACGCGTCGGGCAACCCGAGCCTCAAGGACGTCGGCACGCCGCCCACCCCCGAGGCGACCCCCACCCAGGGCACGAGCACGCTGCTGGTGAAGACCAACCAGGGTGACATGACCCTGAACCTGAACCGCACCGCGGCTCCCTGCGCGGCGGCGAGCTTCACCTACCTGGCCTCGCAGAAGTTCTTCGACGGAACCCCCTGCCACCGCGAGGTCAACCAGCCGACGTTCGGCGTCCTCCAGTGCGGCGACCCGACGGGCAGCGGCTCCGGCGGCCCGAGCTACAAGTTCGCCGAGGAGGTCACGCCGGAGACCACCTACCCGCGGGGCACGATCGCGATGGCGAACAGCGGCACCCCGGGGTCGACCGGCAGCCAGTTCTTCCTCTGCTTCGTCGACACCGAGCTCAGCCCCGACTACACCGCGGTAGGCACCGTCGACGAGGCCGGCCTGGCCACGCTGGACAAGATCGCCGAGGCCGGCAACGACGGTTCGTTCGAGCCGAGCCCCGGCGGCGGCGCGCCCAACACGCCGGTCACGATCGAGACGGTGACGGTCGTCGGCTGACAGAGACCCCGTCCTCCCCGCTCTGCTTGAGCTCAGGGCGGGGCCCGGGACGGGACCTCACGCGGTGACGCGCTCCACGTCGAAGACGCCCTCGACGTTGCGCACCGTCTGCAGGACCGCGCCGAGGTGGGCGGGGTCGGCCAGTTCGAAGGTGAACCGGCTGACGGCGACGCGGTCGCGGCTGGTCTGCACCGACGCCGACAGGATGTTGACCCGCTCGTCGGCCAGCGCCTTGGTGACGTCCGACAGCAGCCGGTGCCGGTCGAGCGCCTCGACCTGGATCGCGACGAGGAACACCGAGCCGGGCTGTGACGCCCACTCGGTCTCGACCAGCCGCTCGGGCTTGCGCTGCAGGTCGGCGGCGTTCGTGCAGTCGGTGCGGTGCACGCTGACGCCGCCGCCGCGGGTCACGAAACCGAGGATGTCGTCACCGGGCACCGGCGTGCAGCACTTGGCGAGCTTCGCCCACACGTCGGACATGCCGTGGACGACGACCCCGGAGTCGCCGCTGGCCGCGCGTCGCGGCACCGACGACCGGCGGGTGGGGATCGCCGTCTCGGCGATGTCCTCGACTGCGCCCTCCGCCCCGCCGAGGGCGATCATCAGCTTCTCGACGACCGACGTGGCCGAGATGTGGTTCTCCCCCACCGCCGCGTAGAGCGCGGTGACGTCGGCGTAGCGCAGGTCCTTGGCCAGCGTGCTGAGCGCCTCGCCGCCGAGCAGCCGCTGCAGCGGCAGGCCCGCCTTGCGCATCGCGCGGGTCAGGGCCTCCTTGCCGGCCTCGACGGCGTCCTCGCGGCGCTCCTTGGTGAACCACTGGCGGATCTTGGTCCGCGCGCGGGAGGAGCCGACGAACGAGAGCCAGTCCTGGGACGGCGCGGCCGAGGGCGACCGCGAGGTGAAGACCTCGACGACGTCGCCGTTGGAGAGCTTGCTGTCCAGGGACACCAGCGAGCCGTTGACGCGGGCGCCGATCGTGCGGTGCCCGACCTCGGTGTGCACCGCGTAGGCGAAGTCCACCGGCGTCGACTCGCCGGGCAGGCTGATCACGTCGCCCTTCGGCGTGAAGACGAAGACCTCCTGCGGGCCGAGGTCGTAGCGCAGGGTCTCCAGGAACTCCCCGGGCTCCTGCGCCTCGCGCTGCCAGTCGAGCAGCTGCCGCAGCCACAGCATGTCGTCGGGCGAGCCCACCTTGGGGGCGCCGAACTCACCCGCGCTGGGCTTGCCGCCGACCCGCGCCTTCTCCTTGTACTTCCAGTGCGCCGCGATGCCGTACTCGGCGGTGCGGTGCATGTCGTGGGTGCGGATCTGCAGCTCGACGGGCTTGCCCTGCGGCCCGATGACCGTGGTGTGCAGCGACTGGTACATGTTGAACTTCGGCATCGCGACGAAGTCCTTGAAGCGCCCCGGCACCGGCTGCCAGTGGGCGTGCATGATGCCCAGCGCCGCGTAGCAGTCGCGCACGGAGTCGACCAGGATCCGGATGCCGACGAGGTCCCAGATGTCGGTGAAGTCGCGGCCGCGGACGATCATCTTCTGGTAGATCGAGTAGTAGTGCTTCGGCCGGCCGGTGACGACCGCGTCGATCTTCGCCGTCTTCAGCTGCTCGCTGACCTGCGAGGTGACCTCGGCGAGGTAGGTGTCGCGGGACGGCGCGCGCTCGGCCACCAGGCGCACGATCTCGTCGTAACGCTTGGGGTAGAGCGTCGCGAACGCGAGGTCCTCGAGCTCCCACTTGATCGTGTTCATACCCAGCCGGTGGGCCAGCGGGGCGAGGATCTCCAACGTCTCGCGCGCCTTCTTCTCCTGCTTCTCGGGCGGGAGGAAGCGCAGCGTGCGCATGTTGTGCAGGCGGTCGGCCAGCTTGATGACCAGCACCCGGGGATCGCGGGCCATCGCGACGATCATCTTGCGGATCGTCTCGGCCTGGGCCGCGTCGCCCAGCTTGACCTTGTCGATCTTGGTGACGCCGTCGACGAGGTGGGTGACCTCGGAGCCGAACTCCGTGGTGATCGTGTCCAGCGTGACGCCGGTGTCCTCGACGGTGTCGTGCAGGAGGGCCGCGACCAGCGTCGTGGTGTCCATGCCCAGCCCCGCCAGGATCGTGGCGACGGCGAGCGGGTGGGTGATGTAGGGGTCGCCGCTCTTGCGCTTCTGCCCCGCGTGCGCGCCCTCGGCGACGTCGTAGGCCCGCTGGAGGAGCACCAGGTCGGCCTTCGGATGGCTCTGCCGGTGCAGGGCGGCCAGCGGCTCCAGGACCGGGCGCACCACCGGGGTGCGCGGACTGGCGACGATGCGGCGGGCCAGCCGGTCGCGGACCCGGCGGCGCGGCGCCTCGGCGTCCCCCGGCTCGGAGCCCACGTCGTCCGGACGCCGGACGACCGGGCGGTCGGGCAGCGCGGGTCGGCGTACGGGACCGGCGGCCGTCTCGTCGCCGGCCTGCGGTTGCGGCTGGGTACCGGCATCGGCCCCGGGCTCGCCCGGCCGCGCGGGAGCCGCGTTGGCGGCTACGTCGGGGGCCACGGCGACTCCTGCTGTCCTGCGGAGAGGGGACCCTCCCCATGGTAGCCGGGCAGCCCCCGGCCGGGCTCCGCCCGGGTGGGGTCTCCCCCGGTCAGGTGGTCCAGAGCGAATGCACGGTGTGCGGCGCGATCCGCTCCCGGCCACCGAGGGCGGCGAGCTCCACGACGACCGAGACGGCGGTGACCACGCCCCCGAGGCGCTCGACGAGGGCGATGGCCGCCCCGAGGGTGCCGCCCGTGGCCAGGACGTCGTCCACCACGAGCACGCGCGCCCCGGGGCGGAGGGAGTCGGCGTGCATCTCCAGGGTCGCCGTCCCGTACTCGAGGACGTAGTCGGCGGCGATCCGTTCCCGCGGCAGCTTCCCCGCCTTGCGGACCGGGACGACGCCCACGCCCGCGTCCAGCGCCACGGCCGCCGCGAGCAGGAAGCCGCGGGCCTCGACCCCGACGACCACGTCGAAACCGGGGTCGCCGTCCCGTCCGGCGACGGCTGCCACGCGGGGGTCGGAGGCCGCCGGGGCGCCCAGCCCGTGGACCATCCGCCGGAACGCCGTCCCGTCGGCGAACACCGGCGTGAGGTCCCGGAACAGGATCCCCGGCTCCGGGTAGTCGGGGACGTCGACGGTCAGGCCGGCGATCAGCTCGTCGAGCGGCGCCTCACCCAGCCCACCAGCCGGAGGAGCGTCGGTCACCGGCGCTTCTTGCCGGTGGGCCGGCCCTTGGTCCCGGGTCGCTGCGGCCGGGCACCCGGGCGGGGCGCGGCGGTCGCACCCGAACCGCCCTCGGGGCGGACCGAGGACGGCGACTCGATGACGGTGTCCGCGGCCACCTGACCAGGGAGGTCGCGCTCGGCGAGCGCCACGGACGACGCGGCGCGGGTGGCGGGCCGAGCGCGGCGCGCGCTCGCGACGGGG
>NZ_SPQM01000045.1 GCF_004570345.1 Blastococcus sp. CT_GayMR20
GTCGGTCGCCAGCTGGATGTGCGTCGCGATCGACGAGACCCCGACGTCGGGACGGCGGGCGCTCACCCAGTTGATGAGCGCAGCCCGGCTGAACGGCTCCGGCAGGGTCGCGGCACCCTCGGCGACCAGCTCCCAGATCGTGGGCAGTCCTGCTGTACTCATCGGTTCCAGCTCCTCGGCGTGGACGACGCGATCGGCACGCTAACGCCGTCGACACCGCGAGGACCCGGGTCGGCGCCGAAGAGCACGCCATCGGGCGTACTACGCGGACAGCAGCGCCAGCAGCCGGTCGAGGAACGGCACCTGCCCCTTCACCAGCTTCGTCCGCGCCTCGTCGACGCCGAACCAGGCGGCGCGGTCGATCTCGGGGAACTCCTGCATCCGCCCGGACCGCGGTGGCCACTCGACCTCGAAGGTGTTGCTCTTGCACGCGTCCGCATCGAGATCGCCCTCGGCCGCCCAGCAGGTGAGCACCTTGCCGCTGGTCACCCGGTGCTCCCCCAGCGGCACGAGGCCAGCGGCGGGCACGGGCGAACCGAGCTCCTCCTCGAACTCCCGCCGGGCCACGGTCAGCGGCTCCTCGTCGGGCCCGTGCTCGCCCTTCGGCAGCGACCAGGCGCCGTCGTCCTTTCTCGCCCAGAACGGCCCGCCCATGTGGCCGAGCAGCACCTCGGGACCTGCCGGCCCGCGCCGGTACAGCAGGATCCCAGCGCTCGTCCGCGTCGCCATCAGAGCCGGTCCAGCGCCTCGCTCAGGTCCATCACGTCCGCGTACTTGGCGTCCACGTCGGCGATGTTGTTCTCGTGCAGTGCCGGCGTCCGGTCGGCGCAGGCCTGGCGCACGACCTGGGGACGGAAGCCGGAGTTCAGGGCGTCCATGGCCGTGGCCCGCACGCAGCCGGACGTCGAGACGCCGGCCAGCACCAGCGTGTCCACGCCCGAGGCGTGCAGGGTCGGCGCCAGCGACGTGCCGAAGAACGCCGACGCGTACTGCTTCACGACGACGACCTCCCCCGCCTCGGGCTCGAGCGCCAGGTCGCCCCAGTCCCCAGGCGCGTCCTCGGCGAAGCAGGCCAGCGCCGGCACCTTGCGGACGAAGAGGCCACCGTCGGCCAGTCCCGGCGCATACCGGACGACGGTCCAGTACACGGGCACGTCCTTCTCCCGCGCCGTCCCGACGAGCTCCGTGGTGGCATCGACGACCGCCCGGGCGTCCGGCAGGGCGAACGGCCCGTCCGGATGGGTGTAGGCCCGCACCAGGTCGATGACGACCACGGCCGGACGCCGGCCCCACCCGACGCGGCCGGAGAACGCCGAACCGTGCGGACCCGGCATCACACCCACACGGGCCGCTTCGGCGCCGGCAGCCCGGTCTCCTCCTCGCAGCGCTCGAGCAACTGCTCGATCGGCGGCCCCATGTCGAAGACCGGCAGCTCGGCCGGACGGTCGGCGCGCATCTGGTCGCGGAGGTCGTCCGTGGCCTCGGCGTCCACACTGCCGTCCTCGTCGACGCAGACGCCGTACCGCTCCGCGCCCTTCGCCGTCACGAGTCCGCGCCGGACCTCGAGCGCCACCAGTTCCGGGTCTCGCTCGAGCGGGTCGCCCCAGCCGCCGCCGCCCCAGGTGACGAAGTGCAGGACGTCGCCCGGTGCGACCGGGACGTCGTGGCACTTGCTGGGCAGCACCTGGCGGGTGCCGTCGGCCCGCTCGACCCACTTGGTGCCTCGGGCGCCGGGATGCCCCCCGTTGACGCCCCACGGATAGGTCAGCCAGCGGTCGTCGTGGATCGCGATCGTGCCGGGCTCCTCGAAGACGTAGGCCACGTCGACGCCGTTGCCCCCGCGGTGCAGGCCGGCCCCGCCGGTGTCGGCGACGGTCTCCCACTTCTCGATCCGCAGCGGGTAGTAGGACTCGAGGTACTCGCACGGGATGTTCACGAAGGAGGGCCACAGCGAGTGGCCGTCGGGGCCGTCGCCGAGCGGCCGGCCGGGGATGCCGCCGAAGCCGATCGAGTACAGCTGGAACCACTCCCCCTTCCGCTCCCCGGTCGAGTAGTGCCCGGAGTACATGAAGTGCGGCGACGAGGAGAACCCTGCCGCGTTGAGCAGCGCCGGGTTGGTCTGCCCCAGCAGCCCGCCGAACAGGTCGAAAACCCGTCCGATGCCGTGGTTGCGGCCCGACAACGCGGCGGGGAACTTCGGCTTCCAGTAGGAGCCGTCGGGGATCGTGACGTCGACCAGCGGGTAGAAGCCGTCGTTCCAGAGGATCTGCGGGTCCGCGACCGTGATCATGTAGATCCCGAAGAACATGCGCGTCAGGTTCTCGTTGATGTAGTAGTTGATCGGCCCGGCCGCCTGCGGCGAGGAGCCGGTGAAGTCCAGGTGCACCTTGTCGCCGGTGCGGGTCAGCGACAGCTTCAGCTCGTAGGGCCCGTTGCCGACGCCGTCGTCGCAGATGTAGTCGGTGAAGGACAGCGTGCGGCCCTCCTCGAACACCATCGAGAGCAGCACCTTCATGGCGTCGTAGTTGCGCTGCAGCAGCGCGTCGAGCGCCGACAGGTAGGTGGCGGTGCCGAAGCGGTCGCACATCTCGACGACCCGGCGCGCGGCGGTGCGGCAGGCGGCGACCAGTCCGTTCAGGTCGGCGCGGTTCCAGTCGGGCTTGCGCACCTGGTTGAGGATGATCCGCAGCGCGTCCTCGTTGAGCTCGCCCTTGCGGTAGAGCTTGAAGGGCGGGATGACCACGCCCTCCTCGTAGATCGTGCGCGCGTCGGTCGGCATGGACGACGGCGTCTTGCCGCCCACGTCGGACATGTGCCCGAACATCGACGCCCAGCCGACGACGCGGCCGTCCTTGAAGATCGGCACCACCAGCAGCCAGTCGTTCGCGTGGCTGATCGCCGCGCCGCACGAGTACGGGTCGCTGGTGAGCAGGACGTCGCCCTCCTCGATGGTGTCGTCGAAACCCTCGAGGAAGTCCGGGATCGAGAGCCCGAACTGGCCCACGACCATCTTCCCGTCGGGGTCGCCGATCAGCGGGAACTCGTCGTGCTGCTCGCGGATGCCCGGTGACAGCGCCGTCCGGAAGAGCACCTCGTCCATCTCGTAGCGGGCGTTGCGCAACCCGTTCTCGATGAGGTCGAGGGTCACCGGGTCGACGTCGACTCGTCCGACGGTGCCGGTCGCGGTCTCGATGATCTGCGCCATGTGCTCAGCCCTTCGCGGGATTGATCAGCAGGGAGCCCGACGCGTGCACGACGGCCGCGTGTCCGGGCAGGACGAGGGTCGTGGAGTCCATCTCGGTGACGATCGCGGGACCTTCGACGACGTCGTCGGCCCGGAGCTTCGTCCGGTCGTAGACCCGCGCGGTCACCTGCTCGCCGCCGACGTGGATCGGGTGCTCGGTCACCAGGGCGGCCTTCGGGTCCCCGTCGCCGGGCTCCAGGTGGACCGGGGTGACGGCGGGCTTCGGGCCGGTGACCGTGGCCCGCGCGTTGACCAGCTCGTGGTCGACGTCGAGCAGGAAGGAGAACAGCCGGTTGTGCTCGGCGTCGAACGTCTCGCCGAGCCGCGCGAACGCCCCGTCCGGGTCGTCCAGCCAGGCGGCGTCGACGGTCACCGGGATCTCGAAGCCCTGCCCGTGGTACCGGACGTCGACCGAGTACAGGACCGTCTGCTCCGCCGAGGGTGTGCCCTGGTCGGCCAGCCGCTGACCGGCGTCGTCGGCCAGCTCCCGCAGGATCGTCACCAGGTCCCCGCCGCTGAGGTCGGCGAACCGGCGCAGCACCGTGCGGGCGGACTCGTCGCGACGGCTCGTCGTGGCGTCACCGAAGGCGGCGAGCACGCCCGGGGACGGCGGCACGATGACCGGCCACGCGCCGGTGAGCCTCCCGAGCGCATTGGCGTGCAGCGGCCCGGCGCCGCCGAAGGCGACGAGGGCGAACTCGCGCGGGTCGAAGCCCTGCTGCACCGAGACCAGGCGCAGACCACCCAGCATGTTCTCGTTGACGATGTCGACGATCCCGGCCGCAGCGGCCTCCGGGGACTCCAGCCCGATGGCCTCGGCCACCTTGCTCACGGCGGCGCGGGAGGCGTCGGCGTCGAGGGTGATCTCGCCCCCGGCCAGCGACGACGGCAGGTAACCGAGGACGACGTTGGCGTCGGTCACCGTCGGCTCGGTGCCGCCCTTGCCGTACGCGGCCGGACCGGGGTCGGCTCCTGCGGACTGCGGGCCCACCCGCAGCGCCTTCGTCAGCTCGGGCACGTGCGCGATCGAGCCGCCGCCCGCGCCGACGGTGCGGATGTCGACGCTGGAGGCGCGGACGGTGAGGTCGCCGACCTTGGTCTCCCGGCCGATCCGCGCGCTCAGGTCCTGGACGAGCGCGACATCGGTCGACGTGCCACCCATGTCGAAGGTGATCAGGTCGCGGTAGCCGCACTGCTCGGCCACCCAGACCGCCCCGGTGACGCCGCCCGCCGGACCGGACATCAGCATGCTCACCGGGGCCGCGGTGGAGGCGGCCGCCGACTGCAGGCCGCCGTCACTGCGCAGGATGGCCAGCTCGCCGGTGACACCGCCCTCGCCGAGCTTGTCCGACAGGGTCTGCACGTACTTCTTCACCTGGGGCTGGACGTAGCCGTTGGCGACGGTGGTCAGCGTGCGCTCGTACTCGCGCATCTCCGGGAGGACGTCGGAGGAGAGCGACACCGGGACGCCGGGCAGCACCTCGGCGGCGATCTCGCCGATCCGCTTCTCGTGCGCCGGGTCGGCGAAGGAGTTGATCAGGCTGACCGCCAGCGCCTGGATGTTCTGCCCCTTCAGCTTGGCCAGCTGGGCGCGCACGTCGTCCTCGTCGAGCCCCCGGACGACGGCGCCGTCACTGGTGATCCGCTCGTCGACCTCGACGGTGTTCTCCAGCGCGGCCAGCGGCTCGGGCTTGGGCCAGATGATCCAGCCGGCGAGTCCGCCGGGCACGAAGGAACGGGCGATCTGCAGCACCTGGCGGAAACCCTTGGTGGTGACCAACCCGACCGTCGCGCCCTTGCCCTCGAGGATGGCGTTCGTGGCGACCGTGGTGCCGTGCAGCACCTGGGCGATCTCGCTCATCCCGATACCGGCCTCGGCGCAGGCCTTGCCGATGCCGTTGAGGACGCCGATCGCCTGGTCCTGAGGGGTGGATGCGGTCTTGGCCCGCCAGGTCGAGCCGCTGTCCTCGTCCACCAGCAGGACGTCGGTGAAGGTGCCGCCGACGTCGACACCGAGCCGGTAACTCATGAGGCCTCCTCGGAACGGGGTGGTGCGGCGGCCGGCTCGGCACCGGCTGCTTCTGTCGCGGCGCGGACCATGACCGCGCGGGCGTTGTGGATGTGCGCGGTCATGACCGCGCGGGCCCACATCGGGTCGCCGGCGCGCAGGGCGGCGACGATCTCGACGTGGTGGGCGAGGCTCCGGCGCAGCGACGCCTCGTCGTACGCGTGGAAGTTGCGCAGCACGATCGGGGGGTGGATCGCGCCCGCGAGCGCGGTGGCCAGCGTGGGGTGGTCGGCGAGCGCCACCAAGCGGTCGTGGAAGGCCCGGTTGAGCGGGACGAGGGCGTCGAGGTCCTGATCCGGCCCCGGGCAGCCGACGTCCATCATCCGGTGCGCGAGGTCGTCGAGCTCCTCGACGTCGGCGGGCGTCACGTTGGGCACGGCGTACCCGGTGAGCTGCGGCTCGATGGCCGACCGGAGGTCGAACACTCCCTCGAGCTCGGCGACGGTCCAGGTGGCGACGCGGGCGCCACGGTTCGGGACCATCTCGACGATGCCTTCGGCAGCGAGGCGGGAGAGCGCCTCGCGGACGGGGGTGCGGCTGACGCCGAGCCGGTCGGCGAGCTCCACCTCACCGAGCCGCGCGCCGGGGGCCAGGTCGCCGCCGAGGATCAGCTCGCGCAGGGCGTGCAGCACCCTTCCGGCGGACGTCAGCGACCGTGTCACGCGTCACACTCCCCGGGAGATTGTGTGCAAACGTAGGGAGGCGACCGTTCCCTGTCCACCCGTTCGGGCGTAAATTTCGCGGAAGTGCATACAACGAGGAGGCCGTCGTGGCGTATCTGCTGAGCACCGGTGGCGCTCCGCGAGCGCGCCTGCGCGAGCTGCTGTCATCCGCCCCACCGCTCGTGGCCCCCGGCGCGTACGACGCCCTCTCGGCACGGCTCATCGAGCAGGCGGGCTTCGACGTCGTCTACATGACCGGCTTCGGCACGACCGCCTCGCTGATCGGCCGGCCGGACGTCGGGCTGCTGTCAGGGGCGGAGATGGTCGACAACGCCCGCCGCATCGTGTCCGCCGTCGACGTTCCCGTGATCGCCGACGCCGACACCGGCTATGGCAACGCCCTCAACGTCGTCCGCACGGTGCAACTGTACGAGCAGGCCGGGGTGTCCGGCATCCAGCTCGAGGACCAGGTCATGCCGAAGAAGTGCGGGCACATGAGCGGCAAGCTGCTGATCGGCGCCGACGAGATGGTCGGCAAGATCCGTGCCGCGGTGACGGCTCGCCAGGACCCGGACCTGGTGATCATCGCCCGTACCGACGCGGTGGCCGTGGACGGTCTGGACGAGGCGCTGGCCCGCGCCCGCGCCTTCGCCGAGGCCGGCGCGGACCTGCTCTTCGTCGAGGCACCCACGTCGGAGGAGGACATCGCGCGGGTGGCCGAGGAGCTCTCCGACGTGGCGCCGCTGGTGTTCAACTGGGCCGAGGGCGGCCGGACGCCGCCGTTGTCCCTGGCGCGGATCGGGGAGCTCGGCTACTCGCTGGTGATCTACCCGATCGGCACGCTGCTCGCGGCGACCACCGGCATCAGATCGCTGCTGGACACGCTGAAGGCCGAGGGGACGCCCGCTTCGGTGCTGGACCAGCTGCCGTCCTTCGGCGAGTTCACCGACCTGATCGGCCTGCCCGAGGTGCAGCAACTGGAACAGCGCTTCGCCGGGAGCTGAGCCGGGCCGGCTCGCGGGAGGGCTGGAGTCGGCTCTCCGACGGTCAGTTCTCGCAGCCCACGCCGTCGCCGTCGCGGTCGAGCTTCGGCGCGTACCCGGGGTCGCCGCGGTGGATGGGAGCCGCGCCGTGGGCCCGCACGTCGTCGCAGTTCGCGTAGACCACCGCGACCGGCGCCGGTGCCGGCGCCGCCACCGGAGCGGGCGCCGGAGCAGGAGCGGGCGCGGGCGCGGGAGCAGGCCGGGGGGCCGGCGCGGGAGCCGGCTTCGGCGTGGCCGCGGGAGCCGGCGCGGGAGCAGGAGCCGGCGCCGGAGCCGTGGTGGAACTCGGTGCAGCGACCAGCGGAGCGACCGGCTGGGGCGACACAGTGGGAGCACTGGTCGCGGGGGCAGAGAACGTCGCCGGACTGCTGTCGGCGACCTCGTCCGTGTCCGTGCCTCCACCGTTGGCGGCGCTGATGGCGATCAGGACCGCGGTCGTACCGATCACCCAGGGCCGCTTCCAGAACGGTGCGGGCGACTTCTCCGTGGTGGTCCCCTGCTGCTTGTCGCTCATTCGCCCGTCCTCTCGGATCTCGCCCCCGTTGGCGTTCGCGGCAACGTAAGTCGGCATGGGGGCCTGGCGGTGCAGGTCGTTCCGGAACACGCGGATCTCGGGACCACTCGCCACATGGCACCCAGCGGCCCCAACCCGGGCCCGCGAAGCCGCACGGAATCGGCAGATGTTGCCGCGTTCGGCACCATGGACGTCGAGGAGAGCTGTGATCCCGGGCAACGAACCGGCCCACACGTCACACGAGCCCCTCCCGTCGGGGACCATGGAGTGACCGTCCCCTCGCACCCGGTAGACAGGTGACATGGAGAGCACTGCCGACATCCAGGTGGGCGACGTCGTTGCCCAGCGGGCGGCGGTCTCCATCGAGATCACGTCCACGCCCGTCCTGAGCTACGCGCTGGCCCACAACCGGGTCCCCGTGGTCAGCCGGCTGGCGATCACCAACTTCGGCGGCCCGGTGCGGGCCGCGACCGTCCGCCTGAGCGTCCGTGACGCCGAGGGCCCGATCGCCCGCACCGTCGAGCTGCTCGCCGACCTCGACGAGGGCCGGACGACGGTCCTCACCGACCTCGGGCTGGTCATGGACCCCGCCGCGATGCTGCACGTCGAGGAGCAGCGGCCCGGCGTCATCGACGTCGAGGTGGAGTCCGACGGCGAGGTGCTCGGCGAGGGCAGCCGCGTCGTCCAGGTGCTCGCGGCCCAGCAGTGGCTGGCCACTCCCCTGCCGCTGGCGCTGGAGATGCTGGCCGCGCACGTCATGCCGAACCACCCGGCGGTCACCGCCCTGGTGAGCGAGGCAGCCGACCTGCTGGAGGAGCGCACCGGCCGCGGCGCCATGCAGGGCTACGCCGACGGCCCCGAGCGGGTGGACGAGATCGTCGCCGCGATCGCCGCCGCCATGCACCGCCGTGGCATCCGGTACAGCGAGCCGCCGGTCAGCTGGTCCGACCTCGGTCAGCAGGTGCGCTCGCCGGGCGACGTCCTCACGTGGCGGGTCGGCACCCCGCTGGACACCGTCGTCGTCCTCGCCGCCGCCCTGGAGCAGGCCGGCATCCGGCCGCTGCTGTGGCTGGCCGACGGGCACTCCTTCCTCGGCTACTGGCGCGAGGAGCGCAGCGCCGAGAGCGCCGCGACCACCGACGCCGCTCCCCTGGTGAACCTCGTCGACCTCGGCCTCGTCGGCCTGGTGGAGACGACCCTGCTCACGAGCACGGGCGAGCCGGACGCCGACCTGCACCGCCCGGCCTACACCGCCTGGCTGACCGGTGAGCTGGACCGGATCCTCGGCATCACCGACGTCCACCGGGCCCGCAAGGACGGCATCTTCCCGCTGCCGGCCCGCGCCCGCGACGAGGACGGCGTCCTGCAGGTCGTCGAGTACCGGCCGGCCCACAGCCTCGCCGCACGGACGATCGAGCCGACTCCCTCGCACCCGAGCAGCCGCCCCGAGGCGCCGCCTCGGGTGCAGCAGTGGAAGAACGCGCTGCTCGACCTCAGCCTGCGCAACCGGCTCATCAACTACACCGAGCGCGCCGGGCTCGCGTTGACGGTGCCCGACTCCGCGCTCGGCGTCCTGGAGAACTTCGTCCACGACGGGACGCCGCTGACCCTCCTGCCGGCCGACCAGCTCGCCGCCGTCCAGAAGGAGCGCGGGGTCACCACGGCCCGCGAGCTGCCCGAGGCGCAGCTGACCGAGCTGCTCGTCGACCGCCGCGAGGTGCACGCCGACGTCACCAGCGGCGGGTACCTGCCCCGGCTGCGCAACCTCGCCTACAAGGCGAAGACGGTGCTCGAGGAGACCGGCGCCAACAACCTCTATCTCGCGCTCGGCAGTCTGGTGTGGGAGCTGGACGGCCGCCCGCTGCGCTCGCCGCTGGTCCTCATCCCCGTCGTCCTCGCGCCGATGGGCCGCACCGGCTCGTACCGGCTGTCGCTGGACGAGGCCGGGTCCAGCACCCCCAACTACTGCCTGCTGGAGAAGCTGCGGCAGCTGCACGGGCTGTCGGTGCCGACGCTGACCGAGGCCGTCGACGGCACGCTCGACCTCGACGCCGCCCTGGAGGCGATGCGCAGCGCGCTGGTCGGGCACGGGCTGCCGTACCGGGTGGAGTCGACCGCCGACCTCGCGATCCTGCAGTTCGCGAAGTTCCGGCTGTGGAAGGACCTGGACGAGCACTGGTCGGACTTCGCGGAGAACCCGCTGGTCCACCACCTGGTGCACGAGCCGACCGAGGCGTTCCAGGACCCCGCGAGCGACACCGGCGGCTACGTCGACCTCGACGAGCTGGCCGCGCAGCTGCCCGCCCCCGCCGACGCCTCGCAGCTGCGGGCGATCGCCGAGGCCGACGCCGGCCGGACGTTCGTCCTCGAGGGCCCGCCCGGCACGGGCAAGTCGCAGACCATCACCAACCTGCTCACCCACGCGGTCGCCGCCGGCAAGCGCGTGCTGTTCGTCGCCGAGAAGCGGGCGGCCCTCGACGTCGTCGCGCGCCGCCTCGACGCGGTCGGCATGGGCATGTTCGCCCTCGACCTGCACGACAAGGGCTCGCGCGCCTCGATGGTGCGCGCCCAGATCCGCCTGGCGCTCGAGCACGCGGTCGCCGTCGACGAGCAGGGCCTGGCCGCGGACGGCGAGGCGCTGCGGTCCTCTCGGCGGATGCTCGCGCGCTACGCCGACCGGCTGCACTCAGGCAACGCCGCGGGCCTGTCGCTGTACTCGGCGCGCACGTCCGAGCTGGCCGCGGGCACGGACGTCGAGCCGCTGCCGGTGCCCGAGCCGTTCGTCGCCAACGCCCCGGCTGAGGTGCTCCGGTCGGTCCGCAGCGCGCTGGCGCTGCTGCCCGACATCGCCGACCTGACCCGCCCGTCGCTGCGCCACCCGTGGGCGTTCGTCGACTCCCCCGCGATCGACCTGCCCGCGACCCAGGCCGCCGCGGCCGCCGTCGACGCCGCCGTCCGCGAGGTCTCGCAGATCCCCGAGCTGTCGGGCGTGCTGCGCCGGGCGCGGTCGGCCGACGAGCTCGACGACCTGGTGCACGTCCTCAGCGGCCCGCCGATCGGCCTCGACGTCATCGACGAGACGTTCACCGAGCTGTGGACGGCGGCCACGAGCGCCGTCCTCGGTGAGATCGCCGCCTTCACCGCGTTCCGCCACCCCGGCCTCGACGTGTGCACGCCCGACGTGCTGCGACTGCCGCTGGCCGAGATCTACGTGGCGGCCCAGACCGCCGCGGCGTCGTCCTGGTTCGGCCGCCGCCGCCGGCTCACCGCGGTGCGCGACCAGCTCGCCCCCTACCTGCGGCCCGACGCGCGCGTGAAGCCCGCCGACGTCCCGGGCGTCGTCGAGTCGCTGTGGCGGGTGCAGACGGCGGTGCACGCCATGGCCACGCGCGCGGCGACGATCCCCGGCCTGTCGGTGCCCGAGGGCTGGAACCCGTTCCTGGACGGCGACCTCCTCGCGCGCGAGGTGCAGTGGCTGCGCCGCGCCGGCGCCGCCGTCGACGGGGCCACCCAGTTCCACGTCCAGCTCCGCAAGCTGATCGTCGCCGGGCTCCCGGCCGGTCCCGCGGCGGCACAGGCCGTCGGCCGGCTGCGGGACGCCGTCACCGGACTGCTGGCCACCTGCAGGAGCAGCGCCGACCAGCTCGCCGCCTGGGCCGGCGACGACGGCTTCGTCCTGCGCTGGTCGATGACCCGTCCCGAGCGCGGGGTCGACAGCTCGGTGCTGATGTCGCTGCGCCGGTGGGTGTCCTTCCTCGACACCCTCGAGCCGCTGCGCTACGCCGGGCTCTTCGACGCCCGCACGCTGCTCGTTACAGGCGCTGTACGGGCGGACGACGCCGTGCGGGCGCTCGACCGGGGGCTGGCGACGTCGTCGGTGCGCGAGCGGCTGGACGCCACGGGGCTCGACCTGTTCGACGCCGAGGCGCACGAGAAGGCGATCCACCGGTTCACCGCGGCCTCGCGGGCGGTGCGCGAGCACCTCACCTCGGCGCTGCCGGCCCGCGTGCTGGAGAGCCGCCCGTTCGACGCGCTGTCCGGCTCCGGGCAGGTCGGCGCGCTGCAGCGCGAGCTGGCCAAGCAGCGCCGCGGCCTCGGCGTCCGGGCGCTGCTGGCGCAGTACGGCGAGCTGATCACCACGGTCATGCCGTGCGTACTGGTGTCGCCGGACTCGGTCGCGCGGTTCTTCCCGGCAGTCGCCGGCCAGTTCGACGTGGTCGTGTTCGACGAGGCGTCGCAGATCCGGGTCGCGGACGCGGTCGGTGCGCTCGGCCGTGCGCGGGCCGCCGTGGTCGTCGGTGACTCGAAGCAGATGCCGCCGACCTCGTTCGCCGAGCCGTCCTCGGTGTCCGACGACGCCGGCGACCTCGCCGAGACCGCGGTGGAGGACGAGGAGTCGATCCTCTCCGAGTGCGTGCAGGCGCGGGTGCCGCGGCAGTGGCTGTCGTGGCACTACCGCAGCCAGGACGAGTCGCTCATCGCGTTCAGCAACGCCCAGTACTACGGCAACCGGCTCTCGTCGTTCCCCGCGCCGACGCACGGCCGCCCGTCGTCGGAGCCCGACGGCCGCGGCGTCTCGCTGGTGCGCGTGCCGGGGACCTTCCACCGCTCGGGCGCCGGGCGTCTGCTGCGCACCAACCCGATCGAGGCGAAGGCGATCGTCGCGGAGATCCGCCGGCGCTTCGACCTGGTGCCGAAGTGGGACGGCGTCGACGCGGTCCCGTCGATCGGTGTCGTCACCTTCAACGCCCAGCAGCGCGCCTACATCGAGGCGCTGCTCCGTGATGCGGACGACGAGCGGCTCGCCGCGGCACTCGACCGGGGCGACGGCGAGGGCCTGTTCGTCAAGAACCTGGAGAACGTGCAGGGCGACGAGCGCGACGTCATCTTCTTCTCGACCGCCTTCTCGGTGAACGCGTCCGGCGAGCTGCCGCTGAACTTCGGGCCGCTGAACCGGGTGGGTGGCGAGCGTCGGCTCAACGTCGCGGTGACCCGTGCCCGGCGCCAGGTCGTCCTCTTCTCCTCCTTCGACCCGGACCAGCTGCGGGCCGAGGAGACGTCGTCGGTCGGCATCAAGCACCTGCGCGCCTATCTCGACATGGCCGCGCAGGGCACCGACGTCCTGCCCCGCGACGCCCGGGCGTCGTCCGTCCCCGACCGGCACCGCGAGGAGATCGCTGCCGCCCTGCGGGAGCGCGGGCTGGTGGTGCGCACCGACGTCGGGCTCTCGGACTTCAAGGTCGACCTCGCCGTGTCCCGGCCGTCCGATCCAAACTCCCCGGTGCTCGCGGTGCTGCTCGACGGTCCGGCGTGGGCGCGGCGCGGCACCGTCGGCGACCGCGACGGCCTGCCGTTCGAGGTGCTCTGCGAGATGCTGCGGTGGCCGGTGGTCGAGCGGGTGTGGCTGCCGTCGTGGCTGGGCGCGCGCGACGCCGTCCTGGACCGGCTCGTGGACGCCGTCTCCTCGGTGCCGACGACCCCGGTGTCGGAGCCGATCGCCTTCCCGACCGCGGCCGTCGAATCCTTCAAGGGCGTCGCGGCGCTGCGCTCCTCGGTCACTGCAGTGGCTGTAACTCCCGCCCGACCGGCCGCCGCGTCCAAGCCGGCCGCCCGCAGGACGGCCGGTCCGGCCCCGATGGACGGCGAGACGCCGTTCGTGCCGTGGGTGCCGAAGCCGGCCGGTGACAAGGCGGTGCTCGACGAGCTGCCGGCGTCGAAGGCGGCGCGGTCGGTGCGCCGGGTGCTCACCGCGGGGATCAAGGCCGAGGGCCCGATCCACGTCGACCGGCTGGCGAAGCTGACCGTGAACGCGTTCGGACTGAACCGGGCGGCGGAGGCACGGAAGAACACGCTGCTGTCGCTGCTGCCGCCGTCCGCGGTGGTGTCGGACTACCTGTGGCCCGACGGGGTGGACCCCGAGTCGTACGAGGGCTTCCGCCGGCAGACCTCGAGCACCGACCGGCCGATCGAGCACGTCGCGCCCGAGGAGCTCGGCAACGCGATGGTGGCCCTGTGCCGGGCCGGCGCCGGGATGATGGCCGAGGAGCTGCTCACCCAGACGGCGGCGGTCTTCGGCTACAAGCGCCGGACGCCCACGATCACCCCGCCGCTCGAGGCGGCGCTGAAGCTGGCGCTGCACCGCGGCCGGCTCACCGAGCAGCCGTCGGGTTTGCTCACCGTCTGACCCGGGCGCCAGCCGACTGCCCGGCCAGGCCGTAGGTTGCGGTCATGGCGAATCGGCAGTTCAGGACGGTGCTCGAGGGCGGCAGCTACTTCGAGGGCCCGCGCTGGCACGACGGCGAGTGGTGGGTCTCGGACTTCTACCGGCGCACTGTCAGCCGGGTAAGCCAGGAGGGGCGCGAGAAGGTCGTCCTCGAGGTGGAGCACCAGCCGTCCGGGCTGGGCTGGCTGCCCGACGGCTCGCTGATCGTCACGTCGATGAAGGACCACCGGCTGCTGCGGGTCACGGACGGCGAGGTGTCCACGCACGCCCGGCTGACCGAGTACTGCGGCGGACACCTCAACGACCTGGTCGTCTCCGCGCAGGGGCACGTCTTCGTCGGCGACCTCGCCTTCGACCTGATGGGCGGCGGGACGCCGGCGCCGACGTCGCTGAAGCGGGTCGATCCCGACGGCACGGTGACCGTCGTCGCCGAGGACATGCGGACGCCGAACGGCATGGCGATCACGCCCGACGGCGGCACGCTGCTGGTCGACGAGACGCTGGGCAACCGGGTGACCGCCTTCGACCTCGCCCCGGACGGCTCGGTGAGCAACCGGCGGGTCTGGGCGGAGTTCGGCCCGGAGCCGACCGGCTCCACCATCGCCGACGTGATCGGCGCCATCGACGTCGCCCCCGACGGCTGCTCGCTCGACGCCGACGGTCATCTCTGGGTGGCCGACGGGAAGAACCCTCGGGTGGTGCGGGTCGCCGAGGGCGGCGCGATCGTCGAGGAGATCGCGATGCCGGACGGGCTCGGCGTCTTCGCCTGCCAGCTCGGTGGGGACGACGGCCGGACGCTGCTGCTCTGTGCCGCGCCGGACTTCTTCGAGCACACCCGCGCACCGGTCCGCGAGGCCGTGCTGCTGGCGGTCGACGTCGAGGTGCCGCACGCCGGTCTTCCCTGACGCCCGGTCACTCCACGGCCTGAGCCGACCGATGACTCAGGTGCGGCCGCACGGTGTGGCCCGACGAACCTGGAGGAACTCGTGCGCATCGGACTGTTCGGCCTGATCTACCTGGCGGTCGGCGTCGTCGTCGCGCTGTCCAACGGCTACAACAGCGTCGCAGGCGTCTCGGAGATCATCTCGCTGCTGGCGGCGATCGTCCTGTGGCCCGCCGTCCTGCTGGGCGTCGACCTGCACGTGCCGCCGATCGCGACCTGACTTCTCAGCGGGGTGCGGCGCCGCTCCATGACGAGCCGATGCACCACATCGCGACGTCTAGGTGACCACCATTTGGACCAGTCGCAGCGCAGAACGCAGCGCTTGCTGGGCGCCCTTCGCCCACGAACTACGCGGTTTGGCCACCTTGGCCATGTCCTCGACGGCGAGGGCAGGTGGCTTCTCAGCTCTGATCCTCTGGGCGCAGTCTCCGTTGCCCACGATCCCTAGCGCCTTCCGGAGCACGCCGATCGGGTCGTCCTCGTAGTCCGGAATCGCAAGTCCGACCTCGAATCCGTCCAACGCACAGGCGACGACTACTCCCCGCGTCGGCTTTCCTCGACCCAGGTACGTGGCAGCCGAGGTGCGCGCGCGGTTCATCACCGCCTGCGTGCCCATCGACGCCGCGGTCCACATCGCTTGCAGTCCAGGATGCAAGGAGAGATGCACGGCCTCCGGGGGTGTCTGCAGTGTCACCGAGCGTCCGGGCTCCAGGGTGAAGCCCTGGGGCCGCTCTGTTGCAGGCAGCGCTCGTACCGCGTCTCGGAACACGCCGATCGCGAGCGGCCGGACCGGATCCTCGTGTTCGCCCCAGTACGGATACAGCGGGCCGTCGACCACCCAGAGCACATGGGACGAGGTGTTCCTCACGTTCACCGCGTCGAACGCCCTGGTGCTGCAGGCGACAAGAGTCTGCTGCAGCTGCCGTTCGAGAGACGTCTCGGGCTCAGCGATCAACTGCTCGGTGAATGGCTCCTGAGTGCACTGATCCGCGGTCGGCGCGAACGCATGCACGTCGTGAGGGCTCGAGGAACCTGCCGCGACGCCAGCGGCCGACGTCGCGACTGCCGGCTGCACGCCCGCGTCGGTGCCCTCCGAACAGGCGGTGAGCAGCAGGCCTACCAACCCTGTCAGCGCGACAGTCCGTCGAAGATTCCCCGTCATCTCGGTTCCCCCCTGGTACGGAGGGTTGACGGGGCACCGACGGACCACAAGGCCCATGGACACGGTAGTTCGCCGACCGCGCGGCGATCACCGGACGGAGACGGCGCGCTACCTGTCGAAGCCGGGCCACGAACCGTGGCGACGATCGCTGCTCAGAGCCAGCGCGGCGCCGGCGGGACGTCGCCGTGCAGTCCGGACGCGTCGTCGCGCGTCAGCCAGGCGGCGACCGCGGTCACCGGGCCGTGCACCCGGGTGCGCCCGCTCCCCCACGTGCGGCCGGCGTCGGTCGCCACGACGGTCAGGTCCGGCGCCTGCCCACGCTCGGCGAACACGGCGAGGACGTCGTCCACGAGGGCGGCGGCGAAGTCGGCAGGAAGGTCGGCGAACGTGAGTCCGGCGTCCAGGTCGACGCCGTGCACCCAGATCTCCTTCGCCCGCATCCAGGGCACGTCGGTGACCGGGATCGTCGTGCCGGGCATGTTGCGCACGTGCGCCGTCCACGCGTCGTCCGGCAGGGTCTCGACGGCCTCGGCGAAGCGGGCGCACGAGGCCACGAAGTCGGCCCGCAGCTCCGGGGCCGGCAGCGCAGCGGTCGCGGCGATCTCGGCGTCCCGGACCTCGCGGGACGGGTACATGGGCGTCTCGACGCCGGTCCGCGCCCAGGCGAGCAGGTTGCCCAGCGCGTCGGCGTTGCGGGCCAGGTGGGCGACGACGTGCGCCCGCGACCAGTCCGGCAGCGGCGAGGGCGCGGCCAGCTCCTCGTCGGTCAGCTGGTCGAGCCGGCCGCTGACGGCGAGCTCGCCGTCGGCCCACCAGCGGAGCACCTCAGGCGCGGAAGCCGTCACGCAGGGAACGTAGCGGTCAGCCCTGCGGGCCGGTGGCGTCGGGCATGCCCGGCGCCTTCGCGTCGGGGCCTTCGTCGCCCTCCGGAACCCGCGTGACGTCGTCCGACATCCCGCCCTGCGCCGCCCGGGGCGACTGCTCGGGAGCCGCACCGACGCGTTCCCTCTGGGGGCGCTCGCCGGGCAGCCCTTCCTCGTTCGACGGGTCGTTCGTGCCGCCGTACGGCCGGCCGGTCTCGGTCATCGCCGCACTCCTTCGTCGGAGTCGTGGATCCAGGCCTCATGGATAGCCGCACAGCGGCGGCCCAACCGCGCGGTACGCCGCGGTACCTACTGGCGGGTTGTGATGAGGTCGCCAGGCCGTTCGGGACCTAGGTCACTGCGCATGAATCCCGGGTGTCAATAGCGTCACAGAGCAACCCGACCTTGGAGGTTGCGTGACCGCCCAGCCCGACTCGCCCGACGCCCGCCCCGTGGACGCCGTCCCGTCGCTGGAGGGTGGTGAGGTCGTCGCCGTCCCGTCCGCCCGGGGTGTCGCCGGTGGCCTGGTCGCCGCGCTCGCCCGTCCCCGCCTCCTCGCCCACGAGACCGTGCGGTTGAGCCAGGACCTCGTCTCGATCGCCAAGGGCACGGACGACCACATCCCGGCGGACAAGGACAAGCGGTTCGCCGACCCGGCCTGGCGCGTCAACCCGGCCTACCGCCGGATCGGCCAGACGTACTCGGCGTGGGGCTCCTCGCTGGGCCGCATGGTCGACCGGTACGAGGCCGAAGGTGCTGACTGGCGGGACGTCGAACGCGCCCGCTTCGCGCTCAACGCGCTGGTCAGCGGCATGGCCCCCACCAACACCCTGCTCGGCAACCCGGCCGCGGTGAAGAAGGCGTTCGACACCGGCGGCTTCAGCCTGCTGCGCGGCGCCCGTCAGATGGCCGGCGACCTGCTGCACAACCGCGGCATGCCGACCCAGACCGACAGCTCCGCGTACGAGGTCGGCCGCAACCTCGGCGTCACCAAGGGGTCGGTCGTCTACCGCGACGACGTCATCGAGCTGATCCAGTACGCCCCGCGGACGGCGGAGGTGCGCGAGCGCCCGCTGGTCGTCGTCCCGCCGCCGATCGGCCGGTTCTACTTCCTCGACCTGCAGCCCGGACGCAGCTTCGTCGAGTACGCGGTCGACCAGGGGCTCACGGTCTTCATGATCAGCTGGCGGAACCCGACGCGGAAGCAGGCGGACTGGAACCTCGACACCTACGCCGAGCGCGTCCGCCGGGCCATCGGGGTGGCACGGGAGATCACGGGGTCTCCCGACGTCAACACGCTCGGCTTCTGCGCCGGCGGCATCATCCAGACCACCCTGCTCAACCACCTGGCCGCGACCGGCGACACGAGCGTGCACAGCGCCGCGTACGCCGTCACGCTGCTCGACTTCGACGGCCGGGCGCCGATCGCTGCCTTCTCCGGACGGCGGATGATCGACACCGCCCGCCGGGTGTCGCGCACGCGGGGCGTCATCTCCGCGAGGTCGATGGGCGCGACGTTCAGCTGGATGCGCCCCGACGACCTCGTCTTCAACTACCTGGTCAACCAGTGGCTCATGGGCGAGGCACCGCCTGCGTTCGACATCCTGGCCTGGAACGCCGACGGCACGAACCTGCCGGCGGCGCTGCACGAGCAGTTCCTGGAGATCTTCCGCGACAACGCGCTCGTGCGGCCCGGCGAGATGACGGTGCTCGGCACGCCGGTGGACCTGGGCAGCATCGACGTCCCGACGTTCGTGACCGGCGCGCTGACCGACCACCTGACCCCGTGGTCCGGGACCTACCGGACGACGCAGCTGCTGTCGGGGCCGAGCACCTTCGTGCTCAGCTCGAGCGGCCACATCCAGAGCCTGGTCAACCCGCCCGGCAACCCGAAGGCCGCGTACTGGACCGGCGGGGCGCCCGGCCCCGACCCGGCGGACTGGCGCGCGACGGCCGAGAAGAAGAGCGGCAGCTGGTGGGAGTCGTGGGCTCCGTGGACGATCGAGCGCTCCGGCGACCTGGTGCCCGCGCCGGCATCGCCGGGCAGCGACGTGCACACGGTGCTCGAGGCGTCGCCGGGCTCCTACGTGGTCGACCGCGTCCCGGTCTGAGATCGGGCGCGGCGCAGGTCATTGACACCGCGTCGGCGCCGTGCCTGCCTGGAGGGGTCCGATTCCACCACCGGAGGCCGGTCATGCACGAGACGATCTCCCGGCTGCCCGACGCGCCCGACGCCCACGACCCCGCGGCGATGGCGGCCCTCGTCGATCCGGACTACCGCAGACACTGGGCCCGGCTGTACCTGGGGCCGGTGGAGCAGGGCGGCACGGCGATCGACGAGGCCGTGCGCCACCTGTCCGGGACGAGCGGATGACTCCGCTGCTGCTCTGCGGCGGCACCGGCGACCTCGGGGGACGGATCGCCCGCCGGCTCGCGGAGCGCGGGGCCGCGTTCCGGGCGCTGGTCCGGCCGTCCAGTGACCCGAAGGCGCTGCGCACGCTCGGGGCGGAGATCGCCGTCGGCGACCTGACCGACCGCAGCAGCCTGGACGACGCGGTGCGCGGGACGACGACCGTGCTCACGACCGCGACCGCCATCGGCCGGCTGCTCGACGGGGCCAAGGACCTGTCCATCGACGGTGTCGACCGCGTCGGGAACATCGCACTGCTGAGGGCCGCCGAGGCGGCGGGTCGTCGTCTTCGGGGAGGGCCGGTCGCGGGCCAGCTACGTGGCGACGGACGACGTCGCCGAGGCGTGCGTGCGGCTGGCTCTGGCAGACGCTCGAGCGCTGCGCACCCGTCAGCCCGCCGTCGCGTCGGCCATGGGCGCGGCCCTGACGATGGACCTCGAGGGTGCCGTCGTCGCTCCGGACGACCTCCGCGCGCTCGGCATCGAGCCACGGGCGACCACCGCCCGCATCGACGAGATCGTCCGCCCTGTCTCCGCGGCCACGCGTCAGCGATCGGCCGCGCCCTAGGCATCCCGGAGGTGCAGTCGACCATGTCGGATCTGGACGAGCTGAGGGACCGGTACCACCGCTCGGTGGAGGCGCTGATCACCGGGGATCCCGAGCCGCAGAAGCCGCTGTGGTCGCGCCGGGACGACGTCACGCTCGCCAACCCCTACGGCCCTCCGGTCAAGGGCTGGGACCGTGTGTGCGAGGTGGCGGCCCGCGCAGCCTCGCGGTTGCGCGAGGGCGAAGGCCTGACCTTCGACCGCATCTCCGCGTACGAGGCGGGCGACCTCGCCTACGAGGTCGGCATCCAACGCTTCCGGGCGAAGCTCGACGGCGCCGACGACCTGTCCCCGGTCGCCCTGCGGGTCACGACGGTCTTCCGGCGCGAGGACGACGGCTGGAAGATCGTGCACCGCCATGCGGACACGCTGCCGGAGGCCCAGGCGACCTGAACGGTCAGGTGCGGGCGACGGCGACCAGCGTCACGTCGTCCGAACCCGGCGGGTTCAGCCGGGTCAGGACGTCGTCCAGCAGCTCCTGCGGACCGGCCGGCCCGGTGCCGACGACCTCACGCAGCGACTCCAGGCTGGCGGCGAGGTCCACCCGGCGGCGCTCGATCAGCCCGTCGCTGAAGAGCAGCAGCCGGTCGTCGCCGTCGAGCTGGACCCGCGTCTCGCGGTAGGCGGCATCGGGCAGCACCCCCAGGGCCGGGCCACGGCCGTCCATCACGAACGCCGCCGTTCCCGACGAGGCGTGCAGGACGGGCAGGTGGCCGGCGCTGGCGACGACGACCTCGCCCGTCGCGGGGTCGAGCTGGGCGACGACGGCGGTCGCCATCTCGCCGGGGAGCAGCGCCGCGATGACCTCGTTGAGGCCCTCGAGGGCGGCGGCCGGACCGGAGGCGCGCAGGAGGTGGGCGCGCAGGGCGTGCCGGAGCTGGGCGGTGATGGCCGCGGCGGCGAGGCCGTGCCCGGCGACGTCCCCGAGCACGATCGACACCCGCCCCCCGGGCAGCGGCACGAGGTCGTACCAGTCGCCGCCGACGACGTCGTCCTCACCGGGGACGTAGCGGGCGGCGAGCGCGACGGCGGGGATGTCGGGCAGTTCCTCGAGCAGCAGGGTGCGCTGCAGCGCGGCGACCAGCCGGCTGTCGTCCTCCGCCCTGCTCAGCGCCGCCCCGGCGAGGTCGGCGGCCAGCGCGCGGGCGGCGGCGATCTCGTGCTCCCGCCAGGGTCGCGAGGTCTGCCGCACCGTCTCGCTCCAGCTGTCGAACGACTGCCGTGGGCTGAGCCGCGGGCCGGCGGAGGTCTCGGCGATCTTGGACGTGTGCGGGTTCCCGGCCCAGGTCACCTCGCGCAGCGCCTCCGGGCGGAACCAGGCGAGGAAGTCCTCGCGCCCGCCGGCGACCTCGACGGCGAGCACGCCGCTGGCGGTGTCGGCGAGGTCGGCGGCCTCGGGGACGACACGGGAGGCGGCGTCGGTGACCGGTGTGCCGGCGGCGAGCAGGGCGCGCACCAGCGGCAGGACCCGCTCGGCGGGCGGCGTCTCCCCCAGCAGCCGCAGCTGGCCGTTGATCCGCATCGCGACGCCCGCGGCCGGGAGCAGGTCGAGGGCGGTGACGTCGCCGTCGGAGAGCGTGTCGGCCAGTCCGCGCGGGCTCCGGCCGACGGCGGCGGCGAGCTGCGCCTGGCGGTGCGCGACCTCGACCACGCCGCTCTGCTCCCCCGCTGCCACCGTGGTGTGCAGGAGCAGGGACGCCGTCCGGCCGAGGAACTCCGCGGCGGTGCGGTCGGTGTAGGACGGCCGGTGCGGGCCGGCGTAGTGGTGGCAGGCGATGAGGCCCCAGAGCTTCCCGCGGTCGATCAGCGAGATCGACATGGAGGCGATGACGCCCATGTTGGCGAGGTACTCCAGGTGCACCGGCGAGACGCTGCGCAGCATCGCGCCGGACAGGTCGAGCGGGCGGCCGGTGAGGGGGTGCATCGGCGGTTCGAGCGGCACCGGCCGGTAGGTGGCGTCGGGGATCAGGCGCAGCCAGTTGGTGGCGTAGAGCGCGCGGGCCTGGGCGGGGATGTCGCTCGCCGGGTAGCGGAGGCCGAAGAAGGGCTCGAGGTCGGCGCGGCGGTCCTCGGCGACGACCTCGCCGTTCCAGTCGGCGTCGAAGCGGTAGACCATCACGCGGTCGAAGCCGGTGAGGCTGCGGACGTCGCGGGCGAGGACCGCGGTGAGCTCGTCGAGGGTCGCGGCCGCCGAGAGGCGCTGCAGCACCATCGGCAGCCGGCGGTGCCACGCGGCCCCGGCCTGCTCGGCGCCCTGCACCGGCTCGAGCTCGGCGATCAGGAGCCCGTCGGCCCGGTGGAGGACGACGTCGACGTCCCGGCCTGCGATCCGGACCCGGAGCGGGTTGACCTCGGCCAGGTCGCCGGCCAGCCCGTCCCGGACGTCGGTTCCCAGGACGTCGTCCAGGGACCGGCCGGTGACGTCGCCACCGAACAGCTCGGCCGCGTTCGCCGAGGTGAGGACGACGGTCAGGTCCGGCTCGGTGGCCGCGAGCAGCACGCCGTGCGGCTGGATCGCGCCCGGGACGGCGATCGGCTCGTCCGCGCAGCGCAGCAGCGCCTCGTCGGTTCCGGCCGGGGATGCGGTCACCGGCCCGACGCTACGGGCGGCCGTCGTGCCGGGTCAGACCGGGCGAGAGCTCGGCGGCGGAGTCGACGATCGGCACAAGGGCGGCGAGGTCGAGCAGGTCGATGGTCAGCCGGACGGCGCTGTTCTTCCGCGGGCAGATCACGTGCAGCTCGACGCCGGCTTCCTTGGCTCCCCGGGCAGCGAGCACCAGCTGCCGGGCGCCGGAGGAGTCCAGGAAGATCGTCGGGCTCAGGTCGATGACGAGGGCAGTCGGGCCGGCGGCGAGTTCCTGATCCACGGCGGCGGCGAGCCTGGGAGCCGTGGCGAGGTCGAGCTCACCCCGTACGGTGAGTGCCGGACGGCCGGCTATGGACGTTCGCTCCACGTCGAACAGCACGAATCGGCTCCCTCGTCGACGGCGAATCGCTGGTACGAGGGTAATGGCACCGGTTCCCCGATGATTGAGGTGCCGTGAACATCGCCTTCACCGTCCGCCTTCCGGTGGACGCGCAGAGCGTGCCGCTGGTGCGTGGGCTGCTCCGCCAGGCGCTGGAGCACCTCGAGGTGACCCGCATCCGGATCGACGAGATCGTGCTCGCGCTGACCGAGGCGTGCGCGAACGTCGTGCAGCATGCCGGGGAGCACGAGGAGTACCAGGTGGACGTCGACATCGACGACCAGCTGTGCCGGATCAGCGTGCTGGACCAGGGCCACGGGTTCGACTTCGAGCAGGTGGCCGCCGAGCCCCCGCGGAACCCGCTGGACGGCGGTCGCGGGCTGCTCCTCATGCGGGCGCTGGTCGACCGGCTCGACTTCCGCGCCGACGAGGACGGCGGGCACCGCGTGATCCTCGAGAAGCGCCTGGTCGACGAGCCGAAACTGCGTCTCCTCAGCCCCGGCTGACCCCGTCGGCCTTCCGCCCTGCAAGGCATGCCGCGTCGCCGGCTTCCTGTCCGGCTAGAGCTGGAACTCGTAACCCAACTCTTGACCAACGGCGAAGCCGCCGCTCGGAAGGAATATCAAGATCCCGTCGGTGTCAGGAACATCCAAGACGATCGACCCGACGAACTGCTGACCCGGGCCGAGCCCACCTGAAGGGAATTGCTGCTCCTGAGGCAGGCAGCTGAATGCCGGGAAGGTACCCATGTCGGTGTTGCCGAACGTCACGCCGTCAGCCTTGATGTAGCGGAAGTTGGTCGAGCTGATGCTCGCCTGAACGGTCACGCTCGGGTCTGCGGGTCCGGTTGCAGCCCGAATGTCCACCCGGATGAAGTGGCCGTTCTGCGGCACGCTCTCCTGAAACTCGTTGTCGGTGGGACAGGGCAGCGGAATGACGTCGATCCTGTCGACCGTGAACGTGCCCAGGGTGTCGCCACCTGGGGCGGTTAACGGCAGTGCCTGCCCCAGAGACACCTCGGCGTTGCCGCGCTCGTTGATCTCGGGGTCTCCCTGTTGAGGCTGATCGGATGCCTCGGACGGGCTCGCCGTCTCCACGGACGGGAGTGTCGCGGCGGGCGGCGATTGCGCTTCGGGAGGGCTACTACACCCTCCGAGCGCCACGCCGGCTGCGATGAGGAGACTTGCCTTGTGCGCCATGATTCACCGCCGTCCTGTCACCCCAGCAGCGCCCGATTGTGTCTCGGAAAGGCCCCCCTGACTACCAGGCGCGGCACATCGGTGGGGTGCGCTTTACCGAAGAAGTTCCTGCGGGCACTCGTTGAAGGCCGGCAGCCATACACGAGGAGGCGGGAGCGTTCAGGTCATGCGAGGACGCGCAGAGGGGCGCCTGCGAGGTAGGCGGCCACGTCCTCGACGGCCTCGCGGTAGAAGGTCTCGTAGGTGTTGCGGGTGACGTAGCCCAGGTGCGGCGTAAGCACGGTGCGCGGCGCTGACCGCAGCGGGTGGTCCAGGGGCAGCGGCTCCTGGTCATAGACGTCGAGCCCGGCGCCACGGATCGTGCCCTGGTGCAGCGCGTCGAGGAGCGCCTGCTGCTCGACGATCGGGCCGCGGGACGTGTTGATCAGGATCGCCGTGTGCTTCATCAGCGCGATGTCGTCCGCGCCGATCAGCCCCCGAGTGCGCTTGGACAGCAGCAGGTGGACGGTCACCACGTCGGACGTCGCGAACAGCTCGTCCCGCTCGACCCGCCGGACCCCCACCTCGGCGGCGCGCTCGTCGGTGAGGTTCTGGCTCCACGCGACGACGTCCATGCCGAAGGCCAGCCCGATGGGGGCGATCTGGCTGCCGAGCCGGCCGAGGCCGACGACGCCGAGTCGGGCGCCCGCGAGATCCATCCCGACGGTCTGCTGCCAGCCGCCGGCGCGGACGGAGGCGTCCTCCTGCGGGATGTGCCGGGCGACGGCGAGGATCAGCCCCCACGTGAGCTCGGCGGTGCTGATGGAGCTGACGGCGGTGCCGCAGACCGGGATGCCGAGGGCTGTCGCCGCGTCGAGGTCGATGGACTTGTTGCGCATGCCCGTGGTGACGAGCAGCCGCAGGTTCGGCAGTCGCTCGAGCAGCGAACGCCGGAACTCCGTGCGCTCGCGCATGGCGATCACGACGTCGAAGGGCTGGAGCCGCTCGGCCACGGCGTCCTCGTCGACCAGGTGGTCGTGGAACTCGACCACCTCGGCGTCCGGGACCTGCGACCAGTCGCAGAAGTCTTTGGCGACGGACTGGTAGTCGTCGAGGACGGCGATGCGCGGCATCTGCCCGGTCTACTACAGGTCAGCCGCTCGCGTTGGCCGGCCGGGCGGCGACGAGCTCGCCGAGCCCCTGACCCCAGCGGCGCGCCCGGTCCTCCGCGCCGTCCATCAGCGGGCCCGTGGCGTCGACGACGACGAAGTGCTCGGCGGTAGCGGCAAGGGTGACGCCCAGCCCGCCGAGCAGCTTCTCCTCGGTCTTCGCGGCGTGGTCCACCTTGGTGAGGAGCTTCGGGCGGCCCGAACCGTAGGGCGTCGGAGGCTCACGCCGTCATGAACCCGCTCTCGTAGGCGGCGATGACGGCCTGGGTGCGGTCCCGCGCGCCCAGCTTGAGCAGCACGCTGCTGACGTGCGTCTTCACCGTCTCGCGGCTGAGGTACAGCTCGGTGGCGATCTCGGCGTTGGACAACCCGCCGGCGACCAGCCGCAGGACGTCGGCCTCGCGGCCGGTCAGCTCGGGCAGCGCACCCGCACCCCGTGCCCGCGACGGCGCGTGCGAGGCGATGAGCCGGCGGGTGATGTCCGGCAGCACCAGCGAGGTCCCCCGCGCGACGACCCGGATCGCGTCGACCAGCTCGTCGGGATCGGACCGCTTCAGCGCGAACCCGCTCGCCCCCGCCTGCAGCGACCGGTACAGGTAGTCGTCGTCCTCGAACGTGGTCAGGACCAGCACCCGCGGACGCTGCGGATCACGGGCCACCAGCTCCGCGGTCGCCGCGATGCCGTCCATGTCGGGCATCCGCACGTCCATGAGGACGACGTCCGGATCGGTCCGCGACGCCTCCGCCAGCGCCTCGCGCCCTGTGCCGGCGTCACCCACCACGGTCAGGTCGGGCTCGCTCTCCAGGATCACCCGCAGCCCCGACCGCACGAGCACGTCGTCGTCGACGAGCAGCAACCGCAGCGTCACGCGGCGCCCGACAGCGGCAGGGTCGCGCACAGCTCGAAGCCGCCGGACGGCGAGGGCTCGGCGCTGAGCGTGCCGCCCGCGGCCGCCGCCCGCTCACGCAGGCCGGCCAGCCCGCGGCCGCCACCGGGCCCGGGCCGGCTGTCGAACTGCGAGGCCCGCTCGTTGCACACGCGGACGACGAGGGTGTCGCCGCTGCGGACCACCTGCGCGACAGTCAGCGGTGTCCCGGCATGGCGCAGCACGTTCGTCGTCCCCTCCTGGACCACCCGGTAGGCCAGCTCCTGCACCCCGGCGGGGACGTCGTCGACGTCGCCGTCCACCACGAGCGCGACCGGCAGGCCGCCGTCCCGGAGACCGGCGAGCAGGTCCTCGAGGTCGGCGAGCGAGGGCGCGGCGAACGGGGCCGGGTCGCGGCCGCCGTCCTCGGCGCGGAGCACGGCGAGCACCCGGTCGAGCTCGGCCAGGGCAGTGCGGGTGTTGGTCTCGATGTGCTCGAGGGCCTGGCGGGCGAAGTCGGACTGCACCGGCCGGTCGTCCTTCGGCGCCAGCGTGCGGCGCGCGGCGGTGGCCTGCAGCAGGCTCGCGGTCAGCGCGTGCCCGATCGTGTCGTGCAGGTCGCGGGCGAGCTTGTTGCGGTCGGCCAGCCGGCGGGAGCTGTGCTCCAGGGCGGCGATCCGCTGCTCGGGCGCGGCGCCGAGCAGTCGGGGCGCCACCGAGGCGGACAGCCTGACCAACAGGTCGAGCACCGCCACGGTCAGGACGACGACGAGGCCCATGAGCGCCAGCAGCGGAATGGCGGTGAGCGGATTCCATCGGACCCACCCCAGCGCGACGAAGGCGGCGCCGCCGAAGAACAGGGTGGCGAACGTGGCCAGCCCCAGGAGCCCGCGGGCGCCCAGCCAGCCCAGTGCCCGCCAGGTGTCGGCCGCGAACACCAGCCGCCGCAGTCGCCGGACGACGCCACGCTGGTCGCGCACCCGCTCGCCCTCGGGGATGTCGACGCCGAGCAGCTCGCGGGCCAGCCGGCGCTCCATGCCGGCGAACCCGCGGGTGACCCCCAGCACGAGCAGGATGAGCAGCACGCCGACGCCGTAGATCACCGCGACCACCGACATGAGCAGCCCGGCGTACAGGGTGAGATACAGCGCGCCGAGCGGCAGCGACGCCAGTGCGTAGAGCGCCCGCCCGGGCCAACCGGGGCGGGCGGCGGCGAGCAGGGCGCGCACCTTGACGGCGAGCTCGGCGGTTGCGCGCGGGGCGGTCGTCGACGGCATGGGTCGATCCTGACCGACGGACCGGCCGGCCGATTCCCCCGTCAGTGCGCTCTCCCCCTCCCCCACGTGGGGGACCGAAGTCGGCGCTGCGGGGTGATCCGCACGGGTCATCTCCCCCGACAGGCTCTGGGTCATGACCTTCTCCCTCTGCCGTTCTGGCCCCCGACCATGATCGAGGTGCGCGGGCTGACCAAGCAGTACGGCGCCGTCCGCGCCGTCGACGACCTGACCTTCGACGTCGCGCCGGGCAAGGTGACCGGCTTCCTCGGGCCCAACGGCGCGGGCAAGTCGACCACGATGCGGATGATCCTCGGCCTCGACCGGCCGACCTCCGGCACCGCGCTGGTGGGCGGCCGGCCGTTCGGTGCGCTCGGCGAGCCGCTGCGCGTGGCCGGTGCACTGCTCGACGCGCAGGCGGTGCACCCTGGGCGCAGCGGTCGAGACCACCTGCGGGTGGCCGCCCGCACGCACGGCATCCCGCGGCGTCGGGTGGACGAGGTCGTCGACCAGGTGGGGCTCGGCTCCGCGGCGAAGCGGCGGGTGCGGGGCTACTCCCTCGGCATGCGCCAGCGGCTCGGCATCGCGGCCGCGCTGCTGGGCGACCCCGCCGTCCTGCTGTTCGACGAGCCGATGAACGGGCTGGACCTCGACGGCGTCCGGTGGATCCGGCACCTAGTGCGCGAGCTGGCCGAGGAGGGGCGCACGGTGCTGCTGTCGAGCCACCTGATGAGCGAGATGGAGCAGACCGCCGACCACCTGGTGATCATCGGCCGCGGCCGGCTGATCGCCGACGCCTCGATGCAGGAGGTGATGCGCGGCGAGGGCGCGAGCCGGCGGGTGCGGGTGCGGACGCCGTCCACCGACGAGCTGGCCGGTGCGCTGCTGCGCCGGCGCCTGCGGGTGCATCCCACCGACGACGGTGACCTGCTGGTCGAGGGCGCGACGCCCGAGACCGTGGGCGACGTCGCGCTGGAGGTGGGCGTGGCGGTGCACCGGCTGGCCGAGGAGCACAGCTCGCTCGAGCAGGTCTACCTGGACCTCACCGGCGACAGCGTCCAGTACCGGGTGTCGACCACGCCCGACCTCGTCGGGCAGGTGCGGGCATGACCGCCGTGGCTGTGCGGGTTCAGGAGCCGGGGACGCTGACCGTGTTCGGCCGTGCCGCGGCCGCCGAGTGGCTCCGGCTGCGGACCGTGCGGACGACGTGGCTGTGCCTGCTGGCCGCCACCGTCGCCATCGTGGGGCTGGGCGCCATCGCCGCGGCCGACGAGGCGATGGGGCCGGTGAGCCCGAGTAACCCGATCCCTTCGACGTTCGCCGGCGAGTTCGGGGTGATGCTGGGGCAGTTCCCCCTACTGGTGCTGGCGCTGCTCGCGGTCACGCAGGAGTACGCGAGCCGGGCGATCGGCCCGACCCTGCAGTGGTCGCCGCGCCGCGGGGTGCTGCTCGCCGCGCGGGTGGTCGTGCCGGTCGTGGTGGTCACGGGAGTCGGGGTTCTGCTCGCCCTGGTCGCCGACGTCCTTGCGTTGCTGATCGACCCCGACCTGACGCTGTCGCTCGCCGACGCGGCCGACAGCCTCGGCCGGATCGCCGCCGTGCTCGCCGCCGGGAGCGCGCTGGCGGTGGGTGTGGGTCTGCTGCTGCGGAGTACCGCCGGCGCGCTGGCGACGGTGTTCCTGCTGCAGCTCGTGCTGCCGTTCCTGCTGCCCGCGTTCGGTGTGCAGTGGATGGCCGACCTCGGGGAGCTGCTGCCGGGCTCGGGTGCGGTCTGGATGCTGCTCGGGGAGCCGGAAATGACGGCGGGTCAGGCGACGGCGCTGCTGGTCGGCTGGTCGGGGGCGGCGCTGGCGGCGGGCGGTTGGTCACTGCTGCGCCGGGACGCCGGATAGCTCCTGACGCGACAGCGCCCCCTCCCGGGCTTCGGGGAGGGGGCGCTGTCGTGGGTCAGGCGGTGCGGTCAGTACTTCCGACCGGTCTGCCCGCCCTTCTGCTTGTTCTGGAAGTCCGCGATCATCTTCTTGATCTTGGCCTGGTTCTGCGGCTTGCGGGCTTCCTGGAGAACCTTCGCCGCGACGCCGGACGCGATGAGCTTCCTGAGCATGCCTGCCATGTTCGCCTCCTTCTGTTCGATTGCTCGGGTGGGTGCCCACCGATCATGCCGATCAACCCCCGACCTCCCGACGGCACCCGGTCGGGTGCTCCTGCCGGGCTCGATGAGTGGTCAGACGAGCAGGGGCTGCGCGATCAGGATCTCCGTGCCGTCGGGGCGGAAGGTCCGCCATCGGCCGTCGGGATCTCGTTCGACTGAGAATCCGTGGTGCACCTTCGTATGGTGCCGCTCGCACAGCAGTGCCGAGTTCTCGAGCGAGGTCTCCCCGCCGAAGATCCAGTGCACCAGGTGGTGGACGTCGCAGTAGTACTTCGGGGCGCCGCAGCCGGCGAACACGCAGGTCTCGTCGCGCAGCTCGACCGCCTTGCGCAGGTGCGGCGGCGACACCCGCTTCGTGCGGCCCATGTTCAGCGGCATGCCGTGCTCGTCGATCGTGATCGGGGTGATGCTGCCGTCGCAGGCGAGCATCCGCGCCTTCGCCGCCGAGACCAGGCTGCCGAAGGCTGTCGTGGCCGCGGCCGGCGCGGTGGCCGGATCGAACAGATCGTCCGCCGGGATGGTGACGACGACGTTCGGCTTGACCGTCCGCAGGAAGGGCAGGTTTCCGGAGGCGAGCTGATTGTCGGCCAGCTGCACGATCGCGTCGGCGGTCTGCTGGGCGCGTGAACGCTCGTCGCCCTTCGGCCGGTCGGCGTGCACGACGGACTCGAGGGCGGTCTTCAGTTTCTCCCCGCCGACTGCGTCGAGCTGGCCACGCACGACCACGGTGCCGTCGGAGAGAGTCGAGAGGGTCAGCGACCGGTCGTCGGTGGGGTCGGGCTCAGGGCCGTCGGGGTCGAGCCGGGACAGGTAGTGGTGCACCACCCGTGACAGCTGCTCGATCCGGTGCTCGGCTGCGACGGCGGCGAGAGTGCGGTCGATCTCGGCGAGGTCGATGCCCTGCTGGAACGCGGCCGCTCGCCGGCTCTCCTTGGCGACGGGCGCGACCACCGTGACCTGTTCCGCCGTCATGGCACCCTCGGCGAAGGCGGAGGCGAGTTCCGGCAGGTGGTCGAGAGCGCGTCCGTTGCGGACCAGCTGGCCCGCGGCGGCACTGCTGAGCCGGCCGTGGCCACGCAGCCACGACCGCATGGACTTCTGCCCGTCGTCCTCAGGCGCCTGCTGCAGTTCCGCCGTCCGGACGCGGCGGGTCAGCTGGGCGTCGATCCGGTTCCTCAGCTCGAGCAGCTGCCTGATCCCGTCGAGCTGCTGACGCGCGGTCAAGGCATGGACGTCTTCGGTGGCCAGAGCGTCGAGCGCGGACTGCAACTCGCCCATGACCACCTCCCGACTACTCGAACGCTTGTACGAAGAGTAGCCCTGCAAGCTGAGGCGCGCAGCACGAATCCCCAGGTCAGACCGCCGTCCACAGATCTTCGTCTCGCCTGGACACGAACAGCCCGGACAGTCCTTCCTTCGAATCTCGGTGAGGCGCTCTCTCTGCTGCGGCGTGTCGACCGTGGACTCTGCGTACCGCCACGCCGCCCTGACGAAGTAAGCATCCGGTTGCGCTCCGTCGCACGAGCCGAGAGGCGCCGGAGCTGTCGGCGACGTAGGTCGTGGTCGGCTCGCGAGTCGCCTTCCCCGCCCTACTCCCCCGGCGGCGTCCGAGGCGCCTGTCGGCCGGGATGTGACCGGCCGGGGACGGTTCTAGCGTCGTCGCCGTCCGGTCGAGGCCCCGTCGTCACCGCACCTGGTGACACCCGCCCGGACACCGCCGAACCGGCACCGGACTCTTCCGGCGCCGGACCGGGGACCCACCGCAGTCATGGGGTGAAGCGTGGCCGGCTCCGCCGGTCGCGCCGGGCGATCTTCACGCCCGAACCCGTCAGCTAACTCGGTAGGCGGTTGATGGAGAACAGGAGAACCCGTCGTCCATGACGACTACCCGCACGTCCACGTACCGCCGTCGTTCCATCCGCGGAGCAGCTCTCGCCCTGTTCACAGGGGCGGGGATCGCGCTCACTCCGGTGACGGCCTCGGCCGACGCCGGCGCTGCCGCACCCGCCGCATTGGCGCCGGTCGCCGTGGCGGCCGCGCCGGTCGCGGCCCCGAGCTCCGCCGCGCAGGTCGCCGTCGACACCGCACTCGCCCAGCAGGGCAAGCCTTACGCCTGGGGTGGGACGGGGCCGGGTGGCTACGACTGCTCGGGGCTCACCTTCTCGGCCTACAAGGCAGCCGGTGTGTCCATCCCTCGCACCTCCAAGGCGCAGTCGACGGCGGGCGTGCCCGTCGCCAAGGCGAATCTGCAGCCGGGTGACCTGGTCTTCTACTACAGCCCGGTCGGCCACGTCGGCATGTACATCGGCAACGGGCTGATGGTGCACTCCTCCACCTACGGCAAGCCGGTGGCCGTCGTGCCCGTCGACTCGATGCGGGGGTACAACAGCGCGCGCCGCGTCGTCTGAGTTGCACGGTGTCCCGGCCGTCCTCAGGCGGCCGGGACACTCAGGCGTCCGGTGCACCTAGCCCGGCATCCCGTGCCCGGGCCACCGCCTGCGCCCGGTCGTTCACGCCGAGCTTGGTGAAGATGCTCGACACGTGGTTGCGGACCGTCTTCTCCGACAGGTAGAGCCGGCGGGCGATCTCGGCGTTCGGCCGCCCTTCTGCCGCCAGCCGCAGCACCTCCCGCTCCCGCTCGGACAGCTGCGGCAACGGAGGGACGACGGCGTCGCTCCGTGCGGCGAAGAACCCGCGCACCCGCTCGGCGATGCCCGCGCCGTACACCGCCTGCCCGTCGGCGACCGCGCGCACCGCACGCTCGATCTCCGCCTGGCCGGCACCCTTGAGCAGGTAGCCCCAGGCCCCGGCGCGGATCGCGGCGATCACCGTCTCGTCGCTCTCGATCATGGTCAGCACGAGCACGCGGGTCTGCGGCGCGACCTCGGCCAGCCGCCGCGTCACCTCCACACCGGTCAGCCCGGGCATCTGCAGGTCGAGCAGTGCGACGTCCGGGTGGGTCTCCAGCACGGCGTCGACGGCGGACGGCCCGTCGGCGGCCTCGGCGACGACGTCCAGCCCGCTGTCCTGCAGCAGCACGCGCAGACCGGCGCGGAAGGCGGGGTGGTCGTCGGCGATCACGACGCGGGTCACGGAGCTCCCTCGGGGTCGAGCGGCAGGACGGCGGTGACCCGGGTGCCGCCGCCGGGCGCCGGGCCGATGGAGCAGCTGCCGCCGAGCTCCGCAGCCCGGTCACGCATCGACTGCAGGCCCAACCCGGCCGGGACGTCGTCCGGCAGGCCGGCGCCGTCGTCGACGACCTCGATGCCGACGGCGTCCGGGCTCCCGGTCAGCCGGACGGCGATCGATGAGGCGCCGGAGTGCCGGACGGCGTTGGTCATTGCCTCCTGAGTGATCCGGAACGCCGCCACCTCGACCGCGGCCGGCAGCCCGTCGAGGGAGCCGTCGCCGTCGACAGTGATCGCGCCTTCCCCCGCCAGCAGCCCCGGCCCGGTGGCCTGCAGGGCGCCGAGCAGGCCGAGGTCGTCCAGAGCCGGCGGCCGCAGGTCGTGCACGATCCGACGGACGTCGCCGACCGACTCCTGCAGCTGGTCGCGGGCGGTGCCGACGAGCGACGCCGCGCGCCCCTCCCCCAGTGCCCGGGTGGCGACGTCCAGGGCCATCACCGCGGCGGCCAGCTGCGGCCCGAGCCCGTCGTGCAGGTCGCGGCGGATGCGCCGGCGTTCCTCCTCGCGGGCGGTGACCAGCCGGTCGCGGGACCGCTCGAGGTCGGTGGCCATCCGCAGCGCGAACCCGACCGCGGCCAGTTGACCGGCGACGTCGGCGAGCAGCGACTCATCGACCGCATCGAGCCGGTCGGTGCGGGTGCGGGGAGCGACGCGGAGCTTCCCGACGACGCCGTCGTGCCAGCGCAGGGGGACGGCGTGCACCGCGCGAGCCGGGTCTCCGACGGACTCGACCACCGGCAGCGCGTCGGGCCGGTCGACCTGCACCGTGACGGCCGGCAGCTTGAGGTCGGTGGCGATCGCGGCAACGGCCTGCTGGAGCGCGGTGCGCGGCGACCCCGCCGTCCGGAGGATCTCGGTGATCCGGCCGAGCACCCGGTACGGGTCGCCGCGCAGGCCGTGCAGCAGCCGGTCGACGCCGCGCTGCACGCGCACGTACAGCGGGTGGAAGACGGCGGCGACGGCCACGGCCCCGGCGAAGCCGACGGCCGTGTCCGAGGTCTGCGTCAGACCGCCCAGCCAGCCGACCACGGCGACGTAGACGAGGGCCGAGCACGCCAGCAGCGCCGTCCCGACCAGCGTGCGGTTGAGGACGACGTCGATGCCGAACAACCGGTAGTGCACGACGGCGATGCCGATGGCGACCGGCACGGCGAGGGTGACCGCGACGTTGACCGGCGCCGGGGCGACGAACGACGCCAGCACCGCCAGCGCCAGCGCGTAGCCGACCCACGCGATCTGCCGCCGTCCCTGCTGATCGGCACGGCGGAACCGCAGCACGAGGCTGGCCAGGCCGAGCACGGCGAGCGCCGGCAGTACTGGGTCGAGCAGGGTCTGGACGCCGTCCAGGAACCACACGGCCACTGCGATCGCCAGGGGATTCGCCGGCTGGTCGCCCTCGGGCTGGATGTCGGTGAAGGCGGTGACCAGCGACATCGTGGCGATCACGGCGACCGCGGCGATCGCGACCGGGCGCCAGCGGCGGGACAGCAGCCGGCCGTCCGGGAAGATCAGCGGCAGCAGGGTGACGAAGGAGACGAACGACGGCACCCAGGTCCAGAGGGTCAGCCAGGCGGCGATCCGGAAGACC
>NZ_SPQM01000046.1 GCF_004570345.1 Blastococcus sp. CT_GayMR20
CATCTTGGTGCGCTGCGCCTCTCCGCCGGACAGCGTTCCCGCCGGGCGGTCGAGCGAGAGGTAGCCCAGCCCGATCTCGGCGAAGGAGTCGAGGAGGTGCTGCAGGCCGGTGAGCAGCGGTGCCACCGACGGCGCCTCGAGGTCCCGCACCCAGTCGGCCAGGTCGCTGATCTGCATCTCGCAGAGGTCGGCGATGTTCTTGCCGTCGATCCTCGACGACCGCGCCTCCGGGGTGAGCCGCGTCCCCTCGCACTCGGGACAGGTCTGGAACGTGATCACGCGGTCGACGAAGCGCCGGATGTGCGGCTGCAGCGCATCGACGTCCTTGGAGAGCATCGACTTCTGGACCTTCGGGATCACGCCCTCGTACGTCAGGTTGATGCCCTCGACCTTGATCTTGGTCGGCGCCTTGTAGAGGAGGTCGTCCATCTCCTTCTTCGTGTACTTCCCGATCGGCTTGTCCAGGTCGAGGCCGATGCCCTGGAAGAGGCGGCCGTACCACCCGTCCATGCTGTAGCCGGGGACCATCAGGCCGCCCTCGTTCAGGGACTTCGACTCGTCGTAGAGGGCCGTGAGGTCGAAGTCGGAGACCGAGCCCATGCCCTCGCAGCGCGGGCACATGCCGCCCATGTAGACCACGTCGCGCACGACGGCCTTCTCGACCCGTCCGCCGGCCTTCTCCGTGCTCATCACGCCGCTGGCCTTCCGCGTCGGGACGTTGAAGGAGAACGCCGTGGGGGGTCCGATGTGCGGCGTCCCGAGCCGGCTGAACATGATCCGCAGCATCGCGTTGGCGTCGGTGGCGGTGCCGACTGTCGAACGGGGGTTGGCCCCCATCCGCTCCTGGTCGACGATGATCGCCGTCGTCAGGCCCTCGAGGAGGTCGACCTCCGGGCGCGCCAGCGACGGCATGAAGCCCTGCACGAACGCGCTGTAGGTCTCGTTGATCATCCGCTGCGACTCGGCGGCGATCGTGTCGAAGACCAGGGAGCTCTTGCCCGAGCCGGAGACGCCGGTGAACACCGTCAGCCGGCGCTTGGGGATCTCGACGCTGACGTTCTTGAGGTTGTTCACGCGCGCGCCGAGCACGCGGATCAGGTCGTGGCGGTCGGCGGCGTGCAGTGCGGGCGACTGCCGGTCCGTGCTGGTGGCCGCGCTCATCGGGTCTCGCTCACCCTGCCTTCCGTTCCTGGATCCGGATCATGTTGCCCGCGGGGTCGCGGAAGGCGGCATCGCGGACGCCGTACGGCTGCTCGACCGGCTCCTGGACGACCTCCGCGCCGCCGGCGACCAGCCGCTCGAACGTGCCGTCGAGGTCCGTGGTGGCCAGGTTGACGCCGAAGTAGCTGCCCTTGGCCATCAGCTCGTCGATGGTGCGCTTCTCGTCGTCGGTGAGGCCGGGCGTGGCCGCCCGGCGGGTGCAGCACGATGGCGGTGTCGGGCTGGCCGCGCGGGCCCACCGTGATCCAGCGCATGCCGCCGTAGCCGACGTCGAGGCGGACCTCGAAGCCGAGGACGTCCCGGAAGAACGCCAGCGACGCGTCCGGGTCGGTGTGCGGGAGGAAGCTCGAGTGGATGGTGATGTCCATGCCGGTCACGCTAGGAGCGGCTCGGACGAGGGCGCTTCTCGATTCCTGACCGGTCTGGTGACCTGCTTCGCGACGCACGGCGGCATGCCCGCCGTCGCCCGCCCGGCCGTCGAGTCCGCGGCCTCCCGGCGGTAGACGCTGGGCGGCACCCCGACCAGCTCGGTGAAGCGGGTGCTGAACGTGCCGAGCGAGGAGCAGCCGACGGCGAAGCAGACGTCGGTGACGCTGAGGTCGCCGCGGCGCAGCAGCGCCATCGCCCGCTCTATGCGTCGGGTCATCAGGTAGGAGTAGGGCGACTCGCCGTACGCCTGCCGGAACTCGCGGCTGAGATGCCCGGCCGACATGTGCGCACCGCGGGCGAGCGCCTCGACGTCCAGCGGCTGCGCGTACTCCCGGTCGATCCGGTCGCGGACGCGGCGCAGCCGCGCGAGGTCGCGCAGGCGCTGCTCCGCGTTCGTGCTGGTCACCGACACCGATCGTGCCACGTCGAGCCGGGGTCGTCGGCGTCCCCGCCCGCCGTTCCCCCGGTCCGGTGCACACGCCGGTCAGCTCCCGCGGTAGGTCGAGTAGGCGAACGGGGCCAGCAGCAGCGGCACGTGGTGGTGCTCCCCCGGCTCCAGGACGGCGAAGGTCAGCACAACCTCGGGGTAGAACGCGTCGACGCCCCGCCCGGCGAACCAGGGACCGGTCGCGAACACCAGGCGGTGGGTGCCGGCCGCGGTCGCCTCCTCGGTCAGCCGGCACCGGCCGTCGCGGTCGGTGACGCCCTCCGCGAGCAGGTCATCCCCGGCGAAGAGGCGGACGGCGATGCCCGACGCGGGCCTTCCGGCCACCGAGTCCAGCACGTGCGTCGAGACGCTCATCCGTCCTCCTCGCCGGCGCTCGTCGGCCGCATTCGCGACGCTGCCCCGCTCCCGGGTGAGCTCGCAAGCTCGCTCACGAGACCAGGGCCTTCACCCGCAGGGCGGTGATCTGGGCCAGCTGCTCGGTCACCTCGGCCCGCTCCGACTCCTCGTCGTTGTCCAGCCGCCGTCGGAGCTCGGCGAGCATCTCCTCGGGGGAGCGGCCGGACGCGCGGATGAGGAACACGTGGTCGAACCGCTCCTCGTAGGCCCGGTTGCCCTCGAGCAGCGCATCCCGGGTGGCGGCGTCGGCGTCGGTCATCGCGCTCTGCTCCCGGCGGGACGACTCGGCCTCGGCCGACGAACCCTCCACGCGGTCGCCGATCCGGGGATGGGCGGCCAGGGCGATCGCGACGTCGTCCCACGGCAGCGCGCGGGAGACCTCCTCGGCCCGGGCGACCAGCGTCCCGACGTCCCGGTAGGGCCGGCCGGCGGCGACGTCGGCGGCGAAGCGCGGCGCGGCGTTGCAGGCCCGGAGGGCCTGGACCGCCTGGTCCGCGGGCCCGTCGTTGAAGTCGTCGAGAGCGGCCACGGTGAGAGGATGCCAGCCCTGACCAGCAGAGGGAGGCGCCCAGTGGTGGACGTGCGCGTGGAGGGCCCCGACGTCGAGCGGGGCGAGGAGATCCTGACGCCCGAGGCGCTGGCGTTCGTCGCCGATCTGCAGACCCGCTTCGGTGTCCACCGCGACGCCCTGCTGGCGGCCCGCGCCACGCGCCGGGCCGAGATCGCCGCCGCCCGGCGGATCGACTTCCGCGACGAGACGGCGGCGGTCCGCGAGGGCGACTGGCGGGTGCCCCCGCCCCCGCCCGGGCTGGTCGACCGGCGCGTGGAGATCACCGGCCCGACCGAGCCGAAGATGGCGATCAACGCCCTCAACTGCGGCGCGAACGTCTGGCTGGCCGACCTCGAGGACGCCAACACCCCGCACTGGGCCAACGTCGTCGGCGGGCAGGTCGTGCTCAAGGACGCCGTCCGCCGCACGCTGTCGTTCACCAGCCCGGAGGGCAAGGAGTACCGGCTCCGCGAGGACGGCGAGCTGCCGACGATCGTGCCCCGCCCGCGCGGCTGGCACCTGCCCGAGCGGCACCTGCTGGTGGACGGCGACCCCTGCGTCGGCGCCCTCGTCGACGCCGGCCTCTACCTCTTCCACAACGCACAGGAGCAGCTCGACCGGGGCAGCGGCCCGTACTTCTACCTGCCGAAGATGGAGGGCCACCTCGAGGCACGGCTCTGGGCGCTCGTCTTCGACCACGCCGAGCAGGTGCTCGACCTCCCGGCCGGATCCATCCGCGCCACCATGCTGATCGAGACCATCCCCGCGGCCTTCGAGATGGAGGAGATGCTGCACGAGCTCGGCAGCCACGCGGCCGCCCTCAACGCCGGCCGCTGGGACTACCTGTTCAGCGTCATCAAGGTGTTCCGCGACGCCGGGCCGGACTTCGTCCTCCCCGACCGGGGCGCGGTGACCATGACCGCGCCGATGATGCGGGCGTACACCGAGCAGCTGGTCTCGGTCTGCCACCGGCGGGGTGCGCTGGCCATCGGCGGCATGGCGGCGGCGATCCCGAGCCGGCGCGACCAGGAGGCGAACGAGCGGGCCCTGTCCAAGGTCCGCGACGACAAGACCCGCGAGGCCGGCGACGGCTTCGACGGCTCGTGGGTGGCGCACCCCGACCTGGTGCCGATCTGCCGGGAGGTCTTCGACGACGTCCTCGGCGGGCGGCCCAACCAGCTCGACCGGTTGCGGGACGACGTCTCCGTGACGCCCGAGCAGCTGCTCGACGTGGCCGGTGTCCCGGGCGACCGCACGATGGCCGGCCTGCGCGCCAACGTCGAGGTGGCGATCCGCTACCTGGCGGCCTGGCTGGCCGGCAACGGCGCGGTCGGCATCCACGGGCTGATGGAGGACGCCGCCACCGCCGAGATCAGCCGCTCGCAGGTCTGGCAGTGGATCCGCGCCGGGGTGGAGCTCGACACCGGCGACGTGGTCACCGAGGAGCTCGTCCGCCGGGTGATCGACGAGGAGGTGACGGGCATCGGGGAGCTGGACCGGCTGGACGACGCCCGCCGGCTGTTCGAGCAGGTGGCGCTGGCCGACGAGTTCCCCGACTTCCTCACCCTGCCGGCCTACGAGCTGATCGTAGAAGGACCCCGTCCTCCCCAACCCTCGCAACCTCGGGTCGGGCCCCTGGACGGGGCCGCTCCGTGACCTTGCCCGAGGAGATCTACGCGGAGCTGGACCGGCGGCTGACTCCGGTCGACGCGGTCCGGCTGACCAGGTTCCCGGGGGAGTGGCCCGAGCGGCAACCGGTGCACACCTGCTACGTCCCGGCGGACGCCGTCGTCCCGGGGCTGGCCGCCTCGTGGGGGGAGGGGGCCCTGGCCGCCCTGGACGAGCACGGCCTGCCCGACCTCGGTCTGCCGGCGGACCTGGTCGAGCAGGTGCTGACCCGGGTCCGGTACAAGCTGGCCACCGAGCCGGTCGAGGACCTGCGGGTCGACGCCGAGGACGGCTACCGCGGTTCCCCGGACGCCGAGGACGACGACGTGCGGCACGCGGCCGCCGCGCTCGCCGACGACCGCGCGGCCGGCACCGCGCCGCGGACCGTCGGCATCCGCGGCAAGTCCCTCGAGGGGCCCACGCGCCACCGCGGCGTCCGGTCCCTGGACGTGTTCCTCGGGGCTCTCGGCGGGAGCCGGGCCGTCGTCACGCTGCCCAAGGTCACCGACGCCGAGCAGGTGCGGGCCTTCCTGGCCGTGCTCGACGCGCTCGAGGCCGCGCACGGGGTGGCGATCGACCTGGAGCTGCAGATCGAGACACCACAGGCGGTGCTGGGCCCGGACGGGACCGCGAGCCTGGCCCGGATGGTGCACATCGCCGGTCCCCGGCTGACCGGACTGCACTACGGCACCTACGACTACAGCGCGGCCCTCGGCATCGCCGCGGCCTACCAGTCCTCCGACCACCCGGCGGCCGACTTCGCCAAGCAGCTCATGCAGGTGGCCGTGGCCGGCACCGGTGCCCACGCGGTGGACGGGTCGACCAACGTGCTGCCGGTCGGCCCGACCGAGCACGTCCACCAGGCCTGGCAGCTGCACGCCCGGCTGGTGCGCCGGGCGCTGGTGCGGGGCTTCTACCAGGGGTGGGACCTGCACCCGGCCCAGCTGGTGACCCGGTACACCGCGACCTACGCCTTCTTCCGGTCCGCGCTCCCGGCCGCCATCGGCCGGCTCGCTGCCTACCTGGACCGGACGGAGGCGGGCGTGCTGGACGAGCCGGCCACCGCGCGGGCACTGGCATCGGTGGTGCTCCGCGGGCTGGACTGCGGCGCGGTCGACGACCAAGAAGTTCTGGCTGCGGGGGGTCCGGAGCGGGCGGACCTGGATAGGCTGGCTGGCCGGCGGCCCGGGGGATCCTGAGGGGCCGCCGATCGTCGCTCGGCCCGCCGGCATTCTGCGGCGCGCCCGCACGAGAGGGCACTGATGACCGCGCTTCCCGTGGCTGCCTGTCCCACCGAGGCAGAGCTCGAGTTCGACCGCCAGATCGACGCGCTCGCCCTGACCGGCCTGCCGGAGCATCTCGACCTGGCCGAGAACTGCTTCCGCGCGTCGCTGGAACCACTGCGCGACCTCCTGCCACCGGTCCGGGCCGACCGGCCCGGGCCGGGCTTCGTCGTCGTGGTGCCCCACCTGCCGGTGGTGCCGGTGCTCGAGTCCGTGCACACCGTCGGGGGCGCCGGCTTCACCACCATGGCCGACGACGACCTGGCGCGCTTCGGACCCCTGCCGGAGCTGGACATCCCGACCGGTCCCTACCTCCTCCTGGACGTCGACCCGGGGGCGGACACCCTCAACGTCCCGCCCGGCGAGGTGCTCCCGCGCCTCACCGCCGCAGGGCGCTCGCCGCTGACCGTCGCCGAGGGGCTCGCGGTGCTCGTCTCCGACCCGGGCGTGCTCCGCGGCCGCAACTGCTTCTCGCTGGCCGGTTCACGGGCGGGGGACAAGCGGGTTCCCGCGCTGTGGATCAGCGCACGGCGGCCGAGACTGGGCTGGTGCTACCAGGGTGCACCGCACACGTGGCTCGGCACGGCCTCCTGCGCAGGCCGGCTGGGCGACCCACCCCTGGCGTGACACGCGGGGAGGGCCCCGCTGAGAACGTTCACAGCTCCATGTCCCACAATGTTCTCCCGGCCGGAGCACCCACGGCCCAGGACGTGACGAGGGGCTGGTGGAGGGATCGGTTGCGGACTGCTCGACGCCGGCGGTCGTTCCCGCGCCTCGAGCAGTCGAGATGCGAGTCCCGGTGAGCGACGGGCACGGCGCGGCCGTGGTCGCCGACGAGCAGGAGCTGCTCGGGGTCGCGCTGCCCTTCCTGGACGCCGGCCTGCGGGCCGGCGACCTCGTCGCGCTCACCTGCCCGCCGGAGACCGTCGAGCTGATCTCCCGCGAGCTGGGTGAGCGGGCCCGCGCGGTGGAGTCCGACCCGCGGATGAGCCTCCTGGGCTCCCGCGCGCCCGACGCGCTCACGATGTGCGGCCGCTACCTCGAGCGCGCCATCGCCTCGGGACAGGGGGCGTCGGGAACACCGGCCACCGGCTCCGGGCGTCTGCGGGTGGTGGCCGAGGTCGACTTCGGCAGCGATCCCGCCGACTGGCGGGAGGGGCAGCGCTTCGAGTCGGTCTACAACCGGCTCCTCGGGGCGGCCCCCGTGTCCGCCATCTGCCTCTACGACCGTCGCCGGCTGCCCGCCCCGGTCGTCGACAGCGCCGCCCAGACGCACCCCCAGCTCGTGCGCGGGACCTCCTGGTCGCCGAGCGCGCGCTTCCAGGACCCGGGCACCTACGTCCCGTCGCTGCCGCTCCCCCGCGAGCCGGTGGAGGACGGGGACCCGGTTTTCGCCGTCGACGACGCCCGCACGCTGGCCGGCCTCCGCCACCAGCTGGGCGCGGTGATCGCCTCCCTCGTCCCCGACCGCGAGCAGCAGGAGGACCTCCACCTGGGCTGCGCGGAGATCGCGGCCAACGCCTTCCGGCACGGGGTGCGGCCGGTATCGGCGCGGATGTGGGGGGACGGGGAGCGGGTCGTCTGCGTCATCTCCGACCGTGGCACGAGCTACGGCGACCCGTTCTCGGGGTTCACGCCGGCCCACGGCCTCGACCTGTCGCACGGCGGGATGGGCCTCTGGCTCGCCCGCAAGCTCTGGGACCACGTCGACGTGCTGCCCACCGCCGAGGGCCTCAGCGTCCGGCTCAGCAGCCGGCTGCGCTGAGCGGACCCGTCCGGGCCGGTTCTTGACGCGCCGGATGTCTCACTGCTGAGGTACCCGCATGATCGTGGTGACGGCGGCGGGCGGTCAGACCGGCGCCGCCGTCGTCCGTGCCCTCTGGTCCCGCGGGCGCCGGGTACGCGCGCTGGTGGGGAGCTCGCAGCCCCGGCCGGAGCTCACCGCGCTCAGTGCGGACGTCCGGGCGGCCAACCTGCGCGATCCCGCGTCGGTCGAGCCGCTGCTGGCGGGGGCCGAGGCGCTGTACCTGATCTGGCCGAACTTCGACCGGGGCGAGACCGACGGCGCGACGGCACTGCTGGCCGCCGCGCACCGGGCCGGGGTGCCCCGCGTCGTCTACCACTCGGTGCTGCGTCCCCAGGCCCGGTCCATGCCGCACCACACGGCGAAGGACCGGGTCGAGGAGGCGCTGGACGCCAGCGACCTGTGCTGGCGGGTCCTGCAGCCGTGCGCGTACGCCGGCAACCTCGACGGGCAGGTCCTCGAGGCCGCCGTGACCGGCGTCCTGCGGAGCCCGTGGGGGCTCCAGCAGGCGCAGTCGCTCGTCGACCTCCGCGACGTCGCCGACGCCGCGGCGGTCCTGCTCACCGAGGACGGGCTCGACCGGGGCACCTTCGAGGTCGCCGGGCCCGAGCCGCTGACCGCGCCGCGGCTCGCGAAACTCGTGGCCGAGCGGCTCGGCCGGAGGGTCACCGCAGTCGACGCCGTCCCGGACGGCCCGGTCCCGCCGCCGGAGCGGTACGGGCCGCGCTGCCTGCGGCTCATGTTCGACCACTACCGGGCCCACGGCTTCGCCGGCAGCCCGCGCGTGCTGGAGGCACTGCTGGGGCGCTCCGCGCGGACGTACGCCCAGCACCTGGCGACGGTCGAACTCCCGAGCGCAGCTGGCGAACTACCGTGAGCGACGTGGAGGACGCGGTCGACCAGATCCTGGAGCAGTGGGGCCGGGAGCGTCCCGACCTCGACTGCTCGCCGATGGGCGTCATCGGCCGGATCACCCAGCTCCAGCGGGAGGTCTTCCTCGCGCAGCGGGCGACGTTCTCGCGGCACGGTCTCGACGCGCCGTCCTTCGACGTCCTGGCCGCCCTCCGGCGGGCCGGGAAGCCCTACCAGCTGACGCCGACCGCGCTGATGCGCACGGCGCTGGTGACCTCCGGCGCGATCACCCAGCGGCTGGACCGGCTGGAGGAGAAGGGGCTGATCACCCGCGAGCGCAGCGAGGCCGACGGCCGCGCCGTGGTGGTCACGCTGACCGACGCCGGGCGGGCGGCCCTCGACGCCGCGCTGCCCGACCACCTGGAGACCGAGCGTGGACTGCTCGACGGGCTGCCGGCCGCCGACCGCGAGCTCCTGGCCGATCTGCTGCGACGGCTGCTCGTCGCGCTGGGCCGGGTCCCGCAGGAGCCGTGAGGATCACACCTGGGGCGGGACGTCCCCCGGCTCGAGGTCGGGGCGGACGCGGACGAACCGCAGGGGGTGCCGGAACACCCCCGCCTGCAGCGCCGCGTCGGCGCTCACCTCCACGACCGCGGTCGGCTCGACCCGCGTGAGCGCGACCGACAGCTTGCCGCCGCCGAACGCGCCGGTGCCGATGCGCTCCGGCCAGGGATGGCCCGGTCCGGCCGGGGTCAGGACGGCGGCCAGCTCGGCCGACTGCTGCGGGTTCAGCGGGCTGGTCCGCCCCACGACGACGAGCTCGCCGTCCCGGTAGCGGCCGGCGACGAGCTGGCTCGGCCGCTCGATCGGCCCGATCACGCCGCCGGCGACGACCTCGGTGCTCTCCCAGGACTTGACCTTCAGCCACTCTCGGCGACCCGGCGCGTAGCGGGAGCCGACGCCCTTGGCGACCAGCCCCTCGACGCCCGCCGGGCGGAAGTCGTCGAACCAGCGGCGGGCCTCCGCCGGATCGCGGGTCGCGGGGGAGAGCTGCATCGGCGGGGCCCAGTGTGCGGCCAGCGCCTCGAGTGCGGCCCGTCGCCGGCTCAGCCGCTGACCGCGGAGGTCCTCGCCGCCGGCGGCGAGCAGGTCGAAGGCCACGTAGGACGCCGGCGAGGCGGCGACGAGCGGGCCGATCCGGCCGGCCGCGGTGACCATCCGGCGCTGCAGGAGCCCGAAGTCGAGGCGGGCGCCGTTCCAGATCACGACCTCGCCGTCGAGCACCGTGCCGGCTTGCACCTGGGCCAGCGCCGCGGCGGCCACGTCGGGGAAGCGGTCGGTGAGGTCGCGCCCTTGCTTCGACCACACGCGGGTCGACGAGCCCGTGCGGACGACGACGAGGCGGTAGCCGTCCCACTTCGGCTCGTACAGGCAGCCGCCCGGCAGCGCGTTCGCCGGCGGGATGGCCGCCACCGGCTTGGCCAGCTGCACCGCTACCGGTCCGGCCAGCTCGGGCGGCAGACCGGGGAGGCCGGGAACGGACAGGGGCACCCGGACAGCCTGCTGGGTGGCCTGGCCCCGCGCACGAGCGGGCGTCGTGGCGTCACCCGATCGAGACAGACCGGGGACGCCCGGTCAGCGGGTGGCGAGCAGCCAGAGGCTGTAGGCCGCCAGGGACGGGCCGTCGGTGAACCGGCCGTCGGCGATCATGGCCCGCAGCTCCGTCTCGGGGACGAACGCGGCGCGCATGTCCGCCTCACTCGCCTCGCGGGCCGTCGGCCCGGGGGTCAAGCCGGTGGCCAGCCACACGTCGAACTCCTGGGTCGACAGGCCGGGCGCGAGGTCGAGGTGACCGAGCCGCCGGAGTTCCCCGGCGCGGAAGCCGGTCTCCTCGGCGAGCTCGGTGCGCGCCAGCTCCTCGGCCGAGCCGTCCCGCCCCGCCGTCCAGGTGCCCTGCGGGAACTCCCAGGAGCGGCGGCCGATCGGGTGGCGGTACTGCTCGACCAGCCAGAAGCCGTCGTCGTCCGCGGGCAGGACGAGCGCGAAGTCGGGCCGCTCCACGACGCCGTAGACGCCGGTCGAGCCGTCGGGGAGCTCGATCACGTCCTCGCGCACCGTCGTCCAGGGGTTCCGGTAGACCTCTCGGCTGCTCGTCGTCCGCACGTCCCGAGCCTGGCAGAGGGTCAGCCGGACGGACGGTCGGCCCGGTAGACGTAGTGCAGGGGATCGTCGACGGGGTTGTCCGGCGCCATGTCGCCCTCGGCGATCCGCCGCAGCCCCGCCTTCTCCAGGGCCCGCCACGACGCCACGTTCCCCGCCACGACGGCGACGAGGACGGCGGAGGCGTCCGGGAGGTCGGTCCAGGTGCGGGCCACGGCGTTCCGCACCAGCCGGGTGCCTAGCCCCCGTCCGCGCCGTGCCGGGTCGGCGACGAGGTAGTCGATCTCCACGGCGCCCGGTGGAACGGTCACCAGGGCGGAGAACTCCTCGAGGTCCTCGGGGTAGTCCGCGATGCGCGCCCGCTGCAGCAGCCCGACCGGACGGCCGTCGGCGAGGACGACGAGGTCCTCGCCCGGCTCCTCACCGCGCACGCTCGGCCCGAAGTCGCGCAAGACCGCGGCGAGCGTGGACTCGTGGTGCCACCAGCGGGCGATCCCGGGCTCGGCCAGCCACTCCGCGAGCATCGGCAGGTCGTCCGCGGCCAGGGGACGCCAGGTGAGTTCCTCCTGCATGGCCCGACGGTGTCACGATGGATGTCGATGACGGAGCGCAAGCCACCGGGGATGTCGTTCGAGACCTGGGTCGACCACCAGATCTCCCGCAGCATCGAGCGCGGCGACTTCGATCGGCTGGCCGGGGCGGGCAAGCCGATCCCCGGCCTGCATCGCGACGAGACCGCCTACGACTGGGCCGTGGCCAAGGCCCGTCGCGAGGGCGTGGACACCGCCGCGATGCTGCCGCCCGGTCTGGCCCTGCGCCGGGAGCGCGACGAGCTGCCCGCCCGCGCCGCTGAGCTGGCCTCGGAAGAGCAGGTCCGGGCGCTGGCCGAGGACTACAACGTCCGCGTGGAGGCGTTCTGGCGCCGTCCGCAGGAGAGCCGCTGGGCGCCCGTCCCCGGTCTGGCCGACGTCGAGGCCCTCGTGGCGGGATGGCGCACCACCCGGCCACCGCCGCTCCCACCGCCTCCCCCGGCGCCGACACCGGCCCGCCGCAGGTGGTCCGCGCGGCGGTTCCTCCGGCGAGGATGAGGGCGATGGAACTGGTGCCGGGGCGCATCAGGACCCCGTCCGACAGCGGCTACGTGGTCGTGGGTTCCGGGCGGATCGAGGATCCACCGCCGGGACGGACCAGTCCGCACTCGTAGCCGAGGACGACGGCCTGGATGCGGTCCCGCAGGCCCAGCTTCGCCAGGACATGGGCGACATGGCTCTTCACCGTCGTCTCCGACAGCACGAGGTCCGCGGCGATCTCGCCGTTGGACCGCCCGCGCGCCAGCCCGGTGAACACGTCCAGCTCCCGTGGCGTCAGGCCCCGCAGCGCCTCCGGCATCCCGGAGCTGGGCGGTGGGCGGCGCACCCAGTCCTCGATCAGCCGACGGGTCAGTGCCGGGTCGAGCAGGGCCGAGCCGTCGGCGACCGTGCGGACGGCGTGCAGCAGGGCTGCCCGCGGTGAGTCCTTGAGCAGGAAGCCGCTGGCGCCCGCCCGCATGGCGGCGTAGAGGTACTCGTCCTCGCCGAACGTCGTCAGGACCAGCACCCGCGGCCCCGGCCGGCCGCCGCGGAGCAGCCGCTCCGTCGCCTCCAGCCCGTCCATGCCCGGCATGCGGATGTCCATCAGGACGACGTCCGGCCGGTGCTCCGCCGCGGCCCGCAGGGCGGCCGTCCCGTCACCGGCCTCGCCGACGACCTCGATGTCGTCCTGCAGGTCGAGGATCATGCGCAGGCCCTCGCGCACCATCGTCTGGTCGTCGACGACGAGCACCCGGATCGTCACCGGTCCGTCCCCCGGGGGAGGACGGCGACGACGCGGAAGCCGCCGCCCGGGCCGGGTCCCGCGTCCAGGGTGCCGTCGTAGAGGGCGGCCCGCTCCCGCATGCCGATCAGCCCGTGGCCGGCGCGCGGGGTCTGCGTGGCGGAGCCGTCGTCGGCGATCTCCACGCGTAGGGCCTCCGGCTCGTAGGTCAGGCGGACGCAGGCCCGGGTGGCGCGGGCGTGCCGGCGGGTGTTCGTGAGGGCCTCCTGGACGATCCGGTAGGCGGCGAGCTCCAGTCCGGGCGGCAGCTCGCCCGGTTCCCCTGCGACGTCGACCTCCACCGGAAGGCCGACCTCGGCCGCCTCGCGCACGAGGTCGGGAAGGCCGCGGAGGGAGGGCTGCGGGGCCGTGGACGGCGGCCCGGGGTCGGCGGCCCGGAGCACACCGAGCAGCCGTCGCATCTCGGCCAGCGACTGCCGGCCGGTGTCCTGGACGCGCCGGAGCGGCTGGGCGGCGGCCCCGGGGTCGCGGGCGAGCATCTCCTCCGCGGCCTCCGCCTGCACGACCATGAGGCTGAGCCCGTGCGCGACGACGTCGTGGAGCTCGCGGGCGATCCGCGCCCGTTCCTCCGCCGCTGCGAGCTCGGCCTCCCGCTGCAGCTCGCCCTCCAGCGCGGCGGCCCGGCCCTCCACCGCGGAGAGGCGCAGCGCGCGCTGCCGGACGAATGCGCCGATGCCGCCGGCCGCCCCGAAGTAGAAGAGCGGATAGACGATCTCGAACGGCTGGAAGGGTGCGGTCCGTGGCTCCAGTACGGCAGTCGCCGCCACGGCCACGGCGATCAGGGCGAGCCCGGCCGCGACGGACCGGGGATCGGCCTGGCGGAACAGGGTGTAGGTGCAGACCATCACCGCGACGAACGAGGCGAAGGTCGCGGGCGCGCCCTCGGCGGCGACCACCTGACCGACGACGCCGCCCACGACCAGCACCGTCACCAGCAGTGGTGCCCGGCGCCGTGCGACCAGCGGCAGGACGGCGGTCAGCGCGCAGACGGTGACCAGCGACGGGTTGACGGGCGGCGGGTCGGCGACCAGCTGGGTCATCGCGAGGACGGCGAGCAGCACGGGACCGGCCACGTCGAGCCATGCCTGCACCGACGTGCTGCGCACGCTGAGCACGGCCATGCCACCTCCCCGGACGGCGGTCAGCCTCCCGCCACGGGGCCGGTCCGCACCACCTCCCCCGGCACCGGGTCCCTGGTCCGTGCGGAGGAGGAGGTCGCCCCGCCCGGCCGACGACAGCGGGGGCGGCATCAGGCGACAGTGCTTCCGGGCGGCCCGTCGGGGGCCGCGTGGACACAGGGAGAAGTCATGGAACTCGCCTCATTCCTTCGACCGGTCGCGCTGCTGGCCGGACCCGCTGCCGTCGTCGCCGCCGTCCTGCTCGCCGTCGCGCTGGTCACGGTGGGAGACGGCGAGCTCCTGACCTCGCCGATGGTGCTCGCGTCGTCGTCCGCGCTGCTGATCGCGCTGCTCGGCGTCGGTGCGGCCGCGCTCGCCGCACTCGCCCGGCTCCAGGTCGAGGGGCGCGGTGCCGCCGGACCGGCGATCGCGGCCGTCGGCAGCGTCCTGGTGGCCGGTGGCACCTGGGCGACGCTCTTCGTCCAGCCGGCGATCGCGGCGAAGGCGCCGGACGTGCTCGAGGCCGGGCTGCCCAGCGTGGTGGTGGGCTACGCCGCGTCCTATGCCGTCTTCTGCGTCGGCTGGATCTGGACCGGGGTCGCGCTGGTCCGCGCGCGGATCGTGCCCACCTGGCTCGGCATGATGCTGGCCGTGACCGGCGCGCTGGCCATCGTGCCTGGTCCCAGTGCGTTTCGGCTCCTGCTCCTGAGCGTCGTGGCGACCCTGGTCGCTCGGCGGCTGGTCGCGGCGGTGCCGGGCGCGAACCCGGCGCCCGTCGCCGCCTGACGGTCACTCGTCCTCGGGCTCGCCGTCCTGCTCCTCGGCGGCGAGCTCGCGGGTGGCCATGCCGCCCTCCCCGCCCTCGTCGCGCGGGCCGGGGTGCAGGTTCGGCTCGTCGGTCTCCTCGCGCGGCTCGCTCATGGGGAGAGCCTGCCCGCGGCCGCCGTCCCCGGCCAACCCGGCGCGTGCCCCAGGGCATTGACCGCCCGCGTCGGCTCCGAGACGGTGGCCTCCCGTTTCCCCGGTGGCGGAGGTTCTCCATGCCCGTGCTCGGACCCGGCGAAGGACCGCGGCTGACCGCCCTCGGGTCCACGTACACCACCAAGGCCGCCGGAGACGTCAGCGCGGGCGCCTACTGGCTGGTCGAGGAGGAGTTCTGGGCCGATACCACCCCGCTCCACACGCACACCGCGGCCGAGGAGGCCTTCTACGTCCTCAGCGGTGAGGTGACCGCGTGGATGGACGGGGCGGAGACCCTGCTCCGGCCGGGCGCGTTCCTGCTGGTGCCGCGCGGTACCCCGCACGCCCTGCGTCGGGTGTCCGACGACGCCGTGCGCATGCTGACGCTGGTGACCCCCGCCGGTCTGGAGGAGTTCTTCGCCGCTGTGGTCCGCGAGGGCGAGGAGGCGCTGCTCGCCGATCCGGACCGGCTGGTCGAACTGGCCGCCTCGTACGGGACGGAGATCGTCGGGGAGTACCCGGCGGGCTGACCGTCCTCTCTCAGAGCACGTCGAACTCGTTGAACGAGGCGCCTCCGGACAGGGTCGCGTAGCCCGGACCGCGGTCGAAGAACGGCTCCTCGCCGGTGCGGGCGGCCCGCATCGACGCCCGCAGCTCCTCGGTCGCCCGGGCATCCGTCGCGCCGTCCCCGGTGACGACGACGCCGTAGTCCTCGCGCGCCCCCTGGACCGACACCTTCCGCCAGGCGATGTCCCGGAGGACCTCCTCGACCGGGCGCTCGAGGGGGTCGCCCCAGCCGCCGCCGCCCGTCGTCCGGATGCGGACGACGGTGCCGGCCCTCAGCGGCTCGGCGTCGGCCAGCGCGTCGACCTCGTGCTCGTCGGGGCCGCCCGGGTCGACGGTGATCTGGAACGGCTTGCCCGCCTTGCCGCCCTTGACCCCCCAGCAGGCGAGGATCGAGCGGTCGGCGATCGACATGAAGGAGGCGTCGCGCAGCACCCGGATGTGCTTCTCGTAGCCGCAGCCGCCGCGGTACCGCCCGGCGCCACCGGAGTCCATGGCGAGGCCGAGGCGCTCGATCCGCAGCGGGAAGCGCCCCTCGGTGAATTCGGTGGGCAGGTTCCGGGAATCCGGGACGACGTGGATCGTGTCCTCGCCGTCGGCGTAGTACCGGCCGCCCGAGCCGCCGCCGAGCACCTCGCGCATGAGGTAGGGCTCGCCGTCGAAGTCGGTGCCGTAGACCCCGGTGTAGCGGATCGTCTCCTGGTCGGCGGGCATCCGGCCGCCCGTGGCCTTGGCCAGCACGCCGGCGAGGACGCCGAGCAGTCGCAGGATGACGAACGTCCGGGCATTGGTCGGCGCCGGGAAGATGGGCGTGAGCAGCGTGCCCTTCTCCGGGAAGCGCATCTCGATCAGCGGGACGACGCCCTCGTTGACGTCGAGCTGGGCCATCCGCTCGGGCGTCTCGGCGAGGTTGCGCAGGATCGGCGCCAGCCACTTCTTGAGGAAGTTGCCGTCGGCGTAGTCGCCGCAGTGGTTGATCGGCCCCTTTGCCTGCGGGCCGGTGCCGGTGAAGTCGATGACCAGCGGGACGTCCTTGGTGGAGTCCATGATCAGCGTGATCCGCTGGCGGTGGAGCTGCGGCTCCTCGACGCCGTCGTGTTCGGCGTAGTCCTCCCAGACGTAGGTGCCGTCCGGGATCTGGCTGAGGATCTCGCGCCGGTAGACCTCGGTGGAGTTCGACAGGATGGCCTCGAAGCACGCCTCGACGGCGGCGACGCCGTAGCGCTCGAACAGCTCGCCCAGGCGGCGGGCGCCGGCCAGGCAGGCCGAGCACTCGGCGTCGAGGTCGGCGGCCAGCGAGTCCGGCATCCGCGAGTTGCGGGTCATGATCTTGAGTGCGCTCTCGTTGGGCACGCCGCGGTCCCACAGCTTGATCGGGGGGACCATGAGGCCCTCCTCGTACACGCTGGTGGCCGCCGACGGCATCGAGCCCGGGACCGCACCGCCGATGTCGTCGTGGTGCCCGAACGCCTGGATGAAGGCGACGACCTCCGGGTCGCCCGTCTCCGGCGACGCGGCGAAGACCGGCACGGTCACGCACAGGTCGGGCAGGTGGCCGATGCCGCCTTCGGAGAGGTACACGTCGTTGTGGAAGTAGACGTCGCCGACGTTCATCGTCTCGATCGGGTAATCGCGCACCACCGGGTGCACGAGCGCCGAGTACGAGCGGCCGGTGAGCTTGCGCAGCTGCCGGTCGTGGATGCCGGCGCGGAAGTCGTGGGCGTCGCGGATCATCGGCGACCGCGAGGTGCGGCCGATGGAGGTCTCGACCTCCATCTCGATGGCAGCCAGGGTGCCGGCGACGATCTCGACGAGGACCGGGTCGGCGTCCACCTTGGTGCCGAAATCGCCATTCTGGTCGCTCATCGGTCCGACTCCTTCGTGAGCAGCAGGTTGCCGTAGGCGTCGACGGTCACGGCGAAGCCGGGGTGCACGGGCACGGTGGAGCCGAACTCCTCGACGATGGCCGGGCCGGTGACCACGTCGCCGGGCGCGAGGTCCAGCCGGTTGTAGGTGGGCGTCTCCACCCAGTCGTCGAAGAACACGCGCCGCGAGCCCGTGACGGCCCGGTCCGTCCCGCCGTCCCGCCCCGGGAGCTCGACGAGGTCGGGACGGCGGATCGGGCCGATCCCGCTGACGCGCAGGTTGACCCATTCGACGGCCTGGCGCGGGTCGGTGGCGAAGTCGTAGCCGTAGAGCTGGCGGTGGGCGGCGTGGAAGGCCTGCGCCACGTCCTCGGCCGCGGCGCGGTCCAGCTCGCCGTCGGCGACGGGCACGCGCACCTCGAAGGCCTGCCCGACGTAGCGCAGGTCCGCCGTGCGCTGCATGCGCTGCTCGGCGCGGCCGAAGCCCTCGCCGTCCAGGGCGGTCTGCGCCTGGGCCTCCAGACCGGCGTAGACGGAGGCCAGGACCCTGACGTCGACGTCCAGGTGCTTGGAGACGACGGTCTGCACGTAGTCGTTGCGGACGTCGACGGTCAGCAGCCCGAACGCGCTGACGTTGCCAGGGTTCGGCGGGACCAGCGTGCGCGGCAGGTTGAGGATGTCCATCAGCCGGCAGGCGAGCAGCGAGCCCGAGCCGCCGAACGTGGTGAGCGTGAAGTCGCGGACGTCGAGGCCCTTGGCGACGGTCACCTGGCGCAGCGCGTTGGCCTGGTTCCAGGCGGAGATCTCCAGGATCCCGGTGGCGGTGCGCTCGAGGTCCATGTCGAGCTTCGCACCGAGCTGCCGGAGGCCGGCGGCGGCGTTCTCCGTCGACAGCGGGATCTCCCCGCCCAGCAGGTGCGGGGGGATCCGGCCCAGCGTGACGTGGGCGTCGGTGACGGTCGGCTGGTCGCCGCCGTTCGGGTAGCACATCGGGCCGGGGTCGGCGCCGGCCGACCTGGGGCCGACCTTGAGCGTGCCCTCGGGGGAGAGCCAGGCGATCGAGCCGCCGCCGGCGCCGACGGTGACGACGTCGATCATCGGGATCTTGGACGGGTAGTCGCCGACCGAGCCCTCGGTGGTCAGCGCCGGCTCGCCGTCGATGACCACGGTGACGTCGGTGGAGGTGCCGCCGCCGTCGCAGGTGAGCACCCGGTCGAACCCGGCGGTGCCGGCGATGAGGGCCGCACCGAGGGCGCCGGCGGCCGGGCCCGACAGCATCGTGGTGATCGGCTGGTGCACGACCTCGCCGGCGGAGAGGACGCCGCCGTTGCTCTTCATGACGTAGAAGGGGACGCCGGGGGCGATCTCGTCCAGGCGGGTGCGGATGTTGGTGACGTAGGCGCCGACCTTGGGCTTCACCGCGGCGTCGACGAGCGTGGTCACCGACCGCTCGTACTCGCGGTACTCCCGGAGGACCTCGCTGGAGATGCTGACGACGGCGCCCGGGTGCTCCTCGCGCAGGACGTCGAGCATCCGGCGCTCGTGGGCGTCGTTCGCGTAGGCGTGCAGGAAGCAGACGCCGATCGTCGTGATGCCGGCGGCCTGGAAGAAGCGTGCCGCCGCGCGGGCGTCGTCCTCGTCGAAGGGCCGGACCTCGGTGCCGTGGTGGTCCAGGCGGCCGCGGACGGTGCGGACGAGGTCGGCGGGCACGATCCGTGGCGGCTTGACCCAGAAGTAGCTGTTGCCGTAGCCGTCGGGCACCGACTGGCGGGCGATCTCGAGCACCGACTCGTAGCCCTCGGTGGTGATGAACCCGATCCGGTCGAGCTTGCCCTCGAGGAGCTGGTTGGTCGCCACCGTCGTGCCGTGGCTGACCGCGGTGACGGCCGAGCCGTCGAGGTCCATCAGGCCGAGCACCTTGCGGACGCCGTTCAGGAAGCCCTCGGCGGGGTCCGCCGGGGTGGACGGGGTCTTCGTCGTGGTGGTCTGGCCGGTCTCCTCGTCCACGGCGACGACGTCGGTGAACGTGCCTCCGGTGTCGATGCCGATGCGGACCCGGCGAGCACTCATGCCAGAAACCTTAGCGGTGAGATAACCCGGCGGAAAGGCTCCTCACGACCGGGGTCGGCCGATCCCTGCGGCGTAGAGGACCCCGAGGACCGCTCCCGGCGGACCGGCCACGTAGAGGAACCACGGGTGCAGGAACTGGCCCGTGGCCAGCGAGACGGTCGCCCACACCACGACGTTCACCGCCACGGCGCAGGCCCAGATGATCGCCAGCACCCGCATGGCCGTGCCGGCGTCGTCGTCGGAGAACACGCGCCGCGGGGCGGGTGGCGGGGGCGGCGGAGGAGGTTCGGGCAGGTCGGCGGTCACCCGCACGAGTTCGCCTCGCGTCTTCGCCGCCCAGATGGACTGCACGCGGTGGTCGAACTCGTGCAGGTCCAGCTGCCCGTCGCCCACGGCCCGGCGCAGGCGCTCCTGGACGACGGCGCGCTCGGCATCGGAGACCCGCAGGTCGTCGGGGCGCACGGGGTCGGTCACGCCCGAATCGTCGCATCGGCGGTCGTCGGGAGCGCGCACGTCACTTCGAGAAATCGACCGCCTTGAGCGAAAGGCCTCGGAACCGGGCGAGTCGCTCGGCCTGCTCCCCGATGGCGCCCCGGTCCGAGCGCGTCCACAGATCCACCGAGACGGTCACCGACGCGCCCGCCTTGCGCGCCCGCCAGGTGCCGACGACCTCGCCGTCGGAGAGGACGCCACCGGGGCGGCCGAGCGTGCGCCACAGGTCCTTGCTGTGCGCGGTGTCGTCCACCAGAAGTGACCGGTCGCGAGCCTGCAGGTGGAGGTCGAACGGACCGAGGAGCCGGGTCAGGGCCGGCGGGTCGGCCAGCCGGTCGGCGTCCTCGGCCAGCAGCCAACGGCGCTCGCCGGCGACGTCGACCTCGACGACGTCCTCGGGCCACCGGCCCCGGACGTCCTTCACCGGGGCGTCGAGATAGCCGGCGACGAGCCTCGGCGTGGCCGGTCCGAGCAGCCGCAGGTAGGCCCGGACGACGTCGAGGCGCTCCGGCACCGTGGTCGTGGGCGCGAAGCCGGGGATCGGCTGCAGCACCGGAGGGGAGGTGCCCGGCTGGAGTTCGAGCCCGGCGCGCAGGGCCGCCAGCCGGAACGGCATCTCGTGGACGTGCGTGGCGTCGCAGGGCACGCAGAACCGCACGAAGGGCGGATCCATCGCCGCGGTCAGACGCCCGGACATCTCCCCCTTGACCATCGGCGCGGTGACGATCGAGCGCATCGCCTCGGCGACGATGTCGAGGGCGGCGAGGTTGCCGATGCCGGCCGCCTCGAGCGGTTGCGCGGCGGTGATGATGCGCTTCCCCGCGTCGGCTTCGGAGAACGGCGCGGTGGCGGCCGCGACCCCCGGCAGGTCCGCCCGGCGGTAGAGGTGCGGCGCCCCGCGGACCGTCCAGACCGTCGCGAGCTCGTCGCCCACGGTGGAGACGTCGACCCCGCGGAGAGCCAGCGCCCAGGGTCCGCCGTCGGACCCGGTGTCCTGCACCCCGATGTCGAGGACCGCGGTGTCCGCGAGGGACCCCGACTCCCGGTCGAGCTGTTGGGCACGCACCCGGAATCCGAGCACCTGCTGCCGTGTCACGGCTGTGGGCACCGGGTCACGGTAGCGGCGGCGTGAGTGTGCGCTGGTCGTGGTGATCGCCGGCCCGTCACCACGGTTCCCGCACAGTGGCGCGGGTCAGTCGGTCAATGTGCGGAGGATTCGGGCGAGCTCGGCGCGGTCTGCGGGAGGCAGGCGGCCGAACAGCCGGGCCGCGTCTGCGGTCCGGGCGGCCTCGATCTCGGCGCGGATCCGCCGTCCCTCGTCGGTGACGCGGAGGAGGACCGCCCGGCGGTCGCCCGGATCCGGCGTGCGCTCCACCAGGCCGCGCTCCTGCAGGCCGTCCACGACCTCGGTGGCGGAGCGGGGCGCGATGTGCAGCGCCGCGGCGAGGTCGCTCAGCCGCATGCCGTCGCGCTCGCTCACGACCCGCAGCGCCCGCGCGTGATGGGGGGACAGGTCCCAGGGAGCCAGCACCTCGCGGAAGCGCCGGCGCTGGGCGCGGGCCATCCGCATGAGGAGGTCGCCCAGCTCCACCGCTTCGTCAGGCACCCGGGAATCGTAGCGCCGGGCCTGAGGTTACCACACCGTGAGGTAACCTCAGCATCGACGAGGGAGGTGGTCGGCATCGACGAGATGACGACGAGAAGGGGACGAGGGCCGGTGCGACCCGATCCCGCCGACAAGGCCCAGCTCGAGCGGTCCCCGGTCCGCTGGAGCCGGGTGGCCGCGCTGTTCCGGCCCTACCGGTGGCAGCTCGGGGTCGTGGTGGCGCTCATCGTGGCGTCGTCGGCGGTCGCACTCGCCACCCCCTTCCTCATCCGGCTGGTGATCGACGACGCCCTGCCCCACCGCGACACGACCCTGCTGCTCCGGGCCGTCGGCGGCATGCTCGCCGTCACAGTGGTCACGGCGGTCTTCGGCGTCGTCCAGACCTGGCTGTCGACCACCGTCGGCCAGCGGGTCATGCACGGCCTGCGGACGGCGGTCTTCACCCACCTGCAGCGGCAGTCCCTCGGCTTCTTCACCCGCACCCGTGGCGGCGAGGTGCAGTCGCGGCTGACCAACGACATCGGCGGGATGCAGTCGGTGGTGACGTCGACGGCGACGTCGGCCGCAGCCAACGCCACGACGGTCATCGGCACGGTGGTCGCCATGGCGGCGTTGAGCTGGCGGCTGTCCCTGCTGTCGCTCGTCGTGCTGCCGCCGGCGATCGGGCTGACCCGCCGGGTGGCCCGGATGCGGCGGGCCATCACCGCGCAGCGGCAACGCTCCCTCGCAGAGCTGCACTCGCAGGTGGAGGAGGGGCTGTCGATCAGCGGCGTCCTGCTCGGGAAGACCCTCGGCGCCGGACCCGCGCAGTCAGAGCGGTTCGCCGGTACCTCCGACGACCTGGTCGCGCTCGAGGTGCGCTCGCAGCTCGCCGGCCGCTGGCGCATGGCCACCATGAGCATCGTGTTCGCCGGCATCCCGGCGTTGATCTACCTGGCCGCCGGCCTGCCCGCGACGTCCGGCGGCATGACGATCGGGACGCTGGTGGCCTTCACCGCCCTGCAGGGCGCGCTCTTCCGTCCGCTCATGGGCCTGCTCGACCTCGGCGTCTCCCTCACCAGCTCGATGGCGCTGTTCAGCCGGGTCTTCGAGTACCTCGACCTGCCCGTCGACATCGACGACCCGGCGTTCCCCGTGCCGGTGGAGCCGGCCGGGGTGCGCGGCCAGGTCCGGTTCGACTCCGTCGGCTTCCGCTACCCGGACGCCGCCCGTCCGGCGCTGACCGGCATCGACGTCACCGTGCGGCCCGGCGAGACCCTCGCGCTCGTCGGCGAGACCGGCTCGGGCAAGAGCACGCTCGCCTCGCTCGTGGCCCGGCTGAACGACCCGACGACCGGCCGGGTACTGCTCGACGGCGTCGACGTCCGGGACATGACGCTGGCCGACCTCGCCCGCGTGGTCGGCGTCGTCTCCCAGGAGACCTACCTGCTGCACGGGTCGATCCGCGAGAACCTCCGGCACGCCAAGCCTGGGGCGACGGACGCCGAGATGGTGGACGCCGCCCGACGGGCCCAGGTGCACGACGTCATCGCCGCCCTGCCCGACGGCTACGACACCGTCGTCGGTGCGCGAGGGCACCGGTTCTCCGGCGGGGAGAAGCAGCGGCTGGCGATCGCCCGCACGCTGCTGCGCGACCCGCGGGTGCTGGTCCTGGACGAGGCGACGAGCGCGCTGGACAACGAGACGGAGAGAGCGGTGCAGGCCGCGCTGGACGAGGTCAGCCGCGGCCGCACGACGATCACCATCGCGCACCGCCTCTCGACGGTGCGCGACGCCGACCGGATCGTCGTCCTCGATGCCGGACGGGTCGCGGAGCAGGGGTCGCACGACGAGCTCATGGCGCGCGGCGGTCGCTACGCGCGGCTGGTCGGGATGGCCGAGCGGGACGTGGAGCTCGCGGCCTGAACACCGGTCGCGCCCGCAAAGGTTGCGGTCGACGCAACGCCCGGCCGAAATTTTCCCGTCGGGGGACACCGTTCGGACCGGGATCGGCCGTATCGTCCCGACACGGCACACGGAGCGGTGCGCCGCTGTCGGACGCGGGGAGTGCCCAAGGGTGACAGCGCAGGGACGAGGCTCACAGGGACTGGGCTCGACCGCTGCCCGCCCGCCGGACGACCTGCTGCGCGCCTTCGTGCACGCCAGCGACGCGCTGCTGTGCATCGTGGACGGCCACGGGCGCATCCTGCTGACCAACCCGGCGCTGCAGCGCTTCACCGGGTGCGACGCCGACGAGCTCGAGGGCCGGCCGTTCTGGGACGTCTACGTGGCACCGGAGCACGTCGTCCTGGCCCAGGACGCCGTCGCGCGGGCCATGGCCACGGGCGTCGCGCACCCCCAGGAAGGCGACTGGCTGACCAGGGACGGCGAGCGCCGGCGGGTGTCGATGCGCAACACGGTGCTCCGGGACGACGACGGGCAGCCCTACGCCATCGGCTGCGTCGGCGTCGACGTCACGCACGACCGGCAGCGGGAGGCGCAGCTGCACCTGCGCGCCCGGACCGATCTGCTCACCGGGCTCGCGAACCGCGGGGCGCTCTTCGACGCGCTGCACGGTCACCTGTCGGACGGGCCCGGCTGCGCGCTGCTGTTCTGCGACCTCGACCGGTTCAAGTGGATCAACGACGAGCACGGGCACGCGGTCGGCGACGCACTGCTGGTCGAGGTGGCCGACCGGCTGACCCGCATGACCGGCCCGAACGACCTGGTGTCCCGGTTCGGCGGTGACGAGTTCGTCATCCTCTGCCCGCGCAAGGACGAGGAGGAGCTGCGGAGCCTGGTGGAACAGGTCACCGAGACGGTCGTCGCCCCGTTCGACAGCCCCCACGGACCGCTCCGGGTGGGCATGAGCGTCGGCGTGGCGGTCGGCCGTCCGGGGGAGACGGCCGACGAGCTGATCGGCCGCGCCGACCGGGCGATGTACGGCGTGAAGACGCACCGGCACCGGCGGGCGCAGTGGCCCCGCCGCGCCGGCGACGCGGGCTAGGCGGTCAGCGCCGCGGGGCCTTCCGGCGCCTCGGCCTTGGTCGTCGAGCTCTCCAGCTCCGCGTGCACGACCAGTCGTTCCCGGTTGGAGAACTTCGGGTTGCAGGTGGTCATCGTCAGGAAGCTGCCGGTCGGCTCGCCGTCCAAGGCGCCACCAGGCGTGGGGGCGACCACGCTGATGTCCGTCGGGTCGACGATCCTGGTGCCGGTGACGCGGTAGGTGTGCCAGGCGTCGACCGTCTCCACCACGACCGCGTCTCCCGGCCGGAGCAGGTCCAGATCGAGGAACGGGCTGCCCGTCCCGACGCGGTGGCCGGCCATCGCGAAGTTGCCGCGCTCACCGGGCATCGCCGAGCCCACGTAGTGCCCCGGTCCTTCGGCGAGTTCTGCCGGGTGGGTGCCCTCGATGACGGCCCGCGGCTCCCAGTCGCCGAACGCCGGGATGTGCAGGAACGCGAAGGCGTCGCCGAACTCCGGCTGCAGGCGGGGGTCGGGCCCGGACTGCCACCCGTCCCGGAGGTCGTCGGCGACCCGTTCCTGCGCCCCGCCGGCGACCCAGTCGGTGACCCAGACCTGGTACGCGACGAACAGCAGGACGAGGGCGCCGGCCGTGACGGCCAGCTGGGAGAGTCCTCTGAATAGCGTGCGGATCAGTGTGTCCTCGCTCTCCGCGGGCCATGGCCGCCCGTCCGCAGGGGGACGGGCGGCCGCGGCGCGGTGGATCAGGCGGAGTGCGCGGTCGAACGGCGCCGCCTGGTGGCGGCCAGGCCGGCGCCGCCACCGAGGAGGGCCACCCCACCCAGCGCGGCCAGGCCCAGGACGGAGGCCCCGGTGTTCGGGAGCTCGTCGTCCTGCACGGTGGTCGGCGGGGTGACCGTGATGATCTTCTCGGTGGTGCTGCTCAGCCCGTCCGGGTCCGTGACGGTCAGCGTCACGGTGTACGTGCCGGCACCCTTCGGATAGGTGTGGCTCTGGTACGCGGCGGCGGGGACGTCGCCGCCACCGCCCGAGCCGTCGCCGAACGTCCAGGCATAGGTGAGGGCGTCACCGTCCGGGTCCGTGGAGCCGGAGCCGTCGAAGTCGAACGTCCGGTAGTCCGCGTCGCCCGCGTCGTCGGCGACGATGGACGCCTGCGGCGCGCGGTTGGCCCGGTCGAACGAGAAGTCGTTGCACCCGAACCGGAGCTTGGTGATGGTCACGTCGCCCAGGACGCCCGACCCCAGGCTGTAGCCGAAGGTCAGGATCACGGCCTCGGGGTTGGCGTCGGAGTACTCCTGGATGGTCCCGAGGTGGTTGTAGCCGCCACCGGCAGGGACGCCCTGAACGGCTGTGGAGTTCGTCCACCACTCATCGCCGTAGAAGCCCTCCTCCTTGACCAGCGTCGTGAAGCCGCCGGCCGCGGGGCCGTTCATGTCGACGACGAGGTTGTAGCCGGGCTTGCCGCCGGAGTTGACCGTGAGGTCGAGGTCGTAGTTCGACTCGGCGGTCTGGTCGGCCAGCGGGATGTCGAGCTGGGTCGCGAAGCGGGCGGCCGCCTTGGCCTCCGAGGACGCGTCGTCGGTGTAGACGTGCAGGCCGCCGTCCACGACCACGTTGTGGCCCTTGCTGCGGGACTCGGCAGTGGAGAACGTGGTCGGGAAGCTGTGCTCGGTGAGCGTCGTGTTGCCACAGTCCGACGCCGAGGCGATGCCCGGCAGGGCGACGGACAGGACGACGGTGCCGCTGGTCGCCAGCGCGCCGGCGAGCAGCGCGGAGGTGGTGCGCTTCATGCAGGTGTCTCATTCCCCGTGAGGTGAGCGCTCCGGCCGGCACCGTCGTTGGCGCCGAACCGGTCGTCACCACCGGGGCGGGCGGAGGTCAGCCCCGCGGTCCGTGTGACGACTCGGGGCGACGAGCTCCCCCGTGAGCCCATGGATCGTTAACTCTCGGTATTCAGAAACCGAGGGGTTTCACCTGGAAGTGCGCAGCTCGGAGGGGTGATCGACGCACGTGTCGTGACACTGCGTAGTTGTTCGCGACGCGACGGAAGAACGCCCGGTCGGTCGCGGGCGGAGCTGACGGGTCAGGAGGGGAGCAGTTCCCGCTGTCCGTGGCGAGGCACCGGAACCGCGGCCACAGGCGTCGTGGCGGGGAGGGCTTCGGGCGGGCCGGGGCGGCCGTAGTGCCAGCCCTGGCCGTAGTCGACGCCGAGCCCGCGCAGCACCGCGGCCTCCTCCGCGGTCTCCACGCCCTCGGCCACGACGCGCACCGCGCACCCGTGCCCGAACTCGACCAGCGAGCGGATGAGGGTCTCGAGCACGGGATCGGTGTCGAGGCCGGCCACGATGCTGCGGTCGATCTTGATGACGTCGGGTGCGGTCACGACGATGTGCCGCAGCGACGAGAAGCCCGCCCCGACGTCGTCGATGGCCAGGCCCAGCCCGCCTGCGCGGAACGGCGCGAGCGCGGTGTCGAGCGCCGCGTAGTCCTCCACCCGGTCGTGCTCGGAGAGTTCCAGCAGGACACGGTCCAGCGGCAGTCGGCCGAGGAGCTCGCCGCACTCCGGCGTGAGCAGGGTCGCGGGAGAGACGTTCATGGCGATGTAGCCGTCGACGGCGGCCAGGTGCTCGGCGGCGCGCTCGAGGGCGAGCAGCTCGAGGACGTGCCCGAGCCCGACGCTGTGCGCCTCGGCGAAGCAGACGTCGGGGGCCATGTCCCACTCCGCCGGGAAGCGGCTGAGCGCCTCGGCGCCCACCCGGGCCCCGGTGGCGAGGTCGACGATGGGCTGCAGGACGACGACGGGGCCGCCCGCGGCGATCAGCGGCTGGAGCCGGTCGGTGATCTCGCTGCGCCGTTGCTGCGCGCGCACCTCGGGCTCGATGATCACGGCGGCGGCGGAGGCGAGCACGTCCATCAGGGTCTTGTCGCGCTTGGTGAGGTCCCTGTCGGTGGTCAGCCCGGCGGCACAGAAGGTGCCGTACAGGGAGCCGTCGCTGAGGGTGACCGGCACCGACACGTAGCTGCGCAGCCGCGGCATGCGGGCGGCCGGCAGCTTCATCGCCTCGGGGAAGACCTTCATGTCGGAGATGACCTGGGGCAGCTTCCTGTCGAGGATCGCCTGGCAGAGCGTGACGTCCTGCTGCTGCTGGTAGCCCTCCTGGAACAGCCACGGCGCGTTGGAGTCGACCACCTCCAGGTGCTGGGTGGTCCCGTCGAGCCGGCTGAGGAAGGCGACGCTGAGGCGCAGCGACTTGCGCGCCGTGTGCAACAGGTCGGCGATCTGCTGCTCCGCGTCGGAGCGCTTCTTGGCCACACCTCTTCTTCGGCGTCCCGCGGCGACTGCTGGAGAAATCTCCCTCGACGGTGTCGATGAGACCGGCCACCGTTCGACGTCTACGTGAGAGGACAGGACATCCGACCGGAGGAGAGATCATGCGCAAGCTCGTCGTCACCACGTTCGTCACGATGGACGGGGTCATGCAGGCGCCCGGCGGGCCCGGGGAGGACCCGTCGGGTGGGTTCTCGTACGAGGGCTGGGTGGTACCGCACTTCGACGAGGCCCTGGGCGAGCAGATGAACGAGTGGTTCGTCGGCGCCGAGGACTTCCTGCTCGGCCGGACGACCTACGACATCTTCTACGCCTCGTGGCCGAAGATGATCAGCGACGACCCGGTGTCCCAGGGCCTGAACTTCAAGAAGAAGCACGTCGCCTCCCGCACGCGCACGTCCGTGGAGTGGGAGACCGCGGAGCTATTGAAGGGCGACGCCGCGGAGGCCATCCGCACCCTGAAGGCCGCCGACGGCGGGGAGCTGCAGGTGCACGGGTCGGCGGGGCTGATCCAGACCCTGCTGGCGGAGGACCTCATCGACGAGCTGCGGCTGATCGTCTTCCCCATCACCCTCGGCCAGGGCAAGCGGCTCTTCGGCGAGGGCACCGTGCCCCGCACGTGGCGACTGTCCGCGCACACGGTGTCGTCCACAGGCGTGATGATGTGCACCTACGAGCGCGCGGGCGAGGTCGAGACCGGCAACGCCGCGCCGGAGTGACACGCACATCCGGGATGCTGCGGCCCATGAGGACAGTCCTGCGGGCCGGGCTGCTGGGTTTCGCGGCCGTCGAACTGGTGCTCGGGGTGTGGACGCTCGTCTTCCCGGCGAGCTTCTACGCCGACGTCCCGACGGTCGACCTGACGCCGCCGTTCAGCGAGCACCTGATGCGCGACTTCGGCGGCGCCACCCTCGGCCTCGCGCTGGTGCTGGCCGCCGCCGGGATCTGGCTGGAGCGGCGGCTGGTGATCGTGGCGCTGCTGGCCTACCTGGCGTTCTCCGTCCCGCACCTGATGTTCCACGTGGGACATCTGGGGAACGCGTCCGACCTCGAGGCCGCCGTCCTGGTGGTCCTGCTCGCCGCGTCCGTCGTCGTCCCGGCCCTCCTGCTGACCGTCGCCCTCCGCGCGGTCGAGGTCAGTCCGGGACCACCGGTCCGTCGCTGAGGCGGACGACGCGGTCGGCGGCGGCCACCACCACCGGGTCGTGGCCGGCGACGGGCACGCCGGTGCCGCCTGCCGCGGGTCTGGAAGAGCGCGCGCACCCGTGATGCCACCGTTGTGCGCCTGCCCACCTCATTCCGCGCGGAGACGTCGACCAGCGCGCAACGATCCACCGCGCGCGAACCACTCCCCTTGCTGACCTCGTGGTTCCACACTTTCCCCGGATCGCCGATCCCGGCCGGTCCGCTGCACCGGAAGGGGTGACGTCACATGGAAACCAGGCCTGGTTCGGAGGCGGGAGGCCCGCTCGGTGCGGGCCGGACCGGGCACGGCGACCTCGAGCGGGGCGCGAGGTGGGACCGGATCACCGCGCTGGCGGGACTCCTCTTCGTCCTCCTGGTGCTGGCCAGCTTCTTCACGCCGGACACACCGGATTTCGACAGCTCGCCCGAGGAACTCGCTGCCGCGCTGACCGACGAGCGCAGCGGGCACCAGATGTCGCTGCTGCTCGGCTTCCTGTCCGACATCGCCTTCGTGGTGTTCCTGGCCGGACTGTGGAGCCGCTTCCGGCGGCACGAGGGCCTCGGCGACATGATGGCCGGGCTCTTCGCCCTCGGCGGCGCGGCGTTCGTGGCATCGATCGCCCTCTCCTCGGGCGTGTACCTGGCGCTTGTCCAGGCGGCTCAGACGGCCGACCCGACCACGCTGCCCACACTGGCCGTGCTCGACTACTGGATCTTCATCGCCGGCATACCCGCGGGTGTGGCGATGATGATCGGCGCGACCGGCGCCATCCTCGGTACGCACGCGATGCCAGCCTGGCTCGGCTGGATCTCCGGCCTGGTCGGCGTCCTCTGGGTCCTCAGCCTCGGGGCGGTGTTCGAGACGGACGAGGAGACCGTGCTCGTGAGCATCGGCGGGTTCGGCGGGTTCCTGCTCTTCATGGTCTGGGTGCTGGCGGCGAGCATCGTGCTGCTGATGCGGCCCCGGCGCCACGCTGACGCGATGACCTGACGCGGACGCTGGAGGGCTGACCCGATCAGTCCTCCAGCAGCCCGGCCTCGTGCGCCAGGATCGCCGCCTGGGTGCGGTTGACCAGCCCCAGCTTGCCGAGCAGCCGCGACACGTTGGTTCGCCGCCACCCAGGCGGTCGTCGCGGCGATCGCCGCCGGGGCCGCGTTCGCGGTCATCGGGGCGGGTATCGGCGCGGCGGTGGGCAACTCGGCCGCCGCGCTGACCGGGGGCTACCTCACCCTCCTCGGCGTCCTGCCGGTCGTGAGCAACGTGAAGCCGGAGATCGCCGAGAAGCTGGACCCGGCTGCCTCGATCGTCACCCTCGCCCAGCACGGGGCCGCCGTCACCCCGATCGCCGTGATCACCGGCTGGGTGCTCATCAGCACCGTCGCCGGGATGCTGATCACCCGGCGCCGGGCGGTGGCGTAGGCGCGACACCCGCAACGGCCCCCTCCCGGCAGGGAGGGGGCCCCTCCGTGCTGACAGACTCCGGGCCTGCCCGGGCCTGGAGGACGACCATGGACGTGCTGGTCACCGGCGCGACCGGCAGCCTGGGGAAGCCGACGGTCACGAGCCTGCGGGCGGCGGGACACGACGTACGAGCGCTAAGCCGGCGCAGCGGGCCCGGCCTCGTCACCGGCGAGCTGCTCACCGGTGAGGGCATCGCGGCGGCGCTGGACGGCGCATCGGTCGTGGTGCACCTGGCGACGAGCCGGGGCAGGAAGGACGCCGCCATCGCGCGGACCCTGCTGGAGGCCGCTGACCAGGCCCGTCTCGAGCACCTGGTGCTGATCTCGATCGTCGGGATCGAGCACATCCCCCTCGGCTACTACCGGGACAAGGTGGAGGTGGAGCGGCTGGTGGCGGAGTCGGGTGTCCCGCACACCGTCCTGCGCGCGACGCAGTTCCACGATCTCGTCGAGCAGCTGTGCACCGTCCAGCGCCGGCTGCCCGTCGTCCTCGCGCCGGACATCCGGCTCCAGCCGATCGCCACGGAGGACGTGGCCGACCGGTTGGTCGAGCTGGCGGCGTCCCCGCCCGCGGGGCGGGTGCCCGACATCGGCGGTCCGGAGGTCCGGCCGCTACCCGAGCTGGCGCGGGTGTGGGCGGCGGCCAGGAGTGGACCGCGGCGCGTCGTGCCGCTCCGGCTCCCGGGGAAGGTGTTCGCCGGCTACCGGGCCGGTCATCCACTGGTGCCGGGGCCGCCCTACGGACGTCGGACCTTCGAGGACCACCTCGCCGGACGCTGACGTCGATTCACCGACCTTCGAGCACCGCGAGGTCGCGCTCGGCGAATCGGCGGTGCTCGCAGTACTCGTCCATCAGGGTGCGCAGGCACTCGGCGACCGGGTGCGACTCGACGCCCCACGCGGGGGCGGCCAGCGCGGCGGTGCGGACCTCCTCGAGACCGTTGTCGGTGAGCCCCTCCACCACCCGGCGGACCGACGCCCTCCGGTCGGCGAAGAGCGCCAGCGTCTCGGTGTAGGACGGCTGCACACCGACGTCGAGACCGATGCTTGCGGCGTCCTCTGCGGACACGTCCGACGGCGGCAGGCCCAGCGGGGAGTAGACGAAGGCGCCGTCGGTGAGCATGCGGCCGACCCAGCCGTCGGTGGCGAAGGCGAGGTGGCGCAGGGTCTCGGCGAAGGACCACTCGCCCCGGACGCGCTCGTGCCGCATGGGCTCCGGCAGCCGCTCCGCGCGGGCGACCGTCTCCGACCAGAGGCGCTCGACGGTGTCCCACATCGCGCGGTAATCCTCCGCGGTGCCCATGGCGCGCAGCTGCAGCCGCTCGGGGTGCCGCCGGTCGAGCTCGCCGGCGACGAAGTCGGTGACGTCGACGTCGTCGACCAGCACCGAGCCGCCGTACCCCGACACCCGCAGCCCGGCGACCTGCGAGCCGGTGATCCGGACGCCGGAGAGGTCGCAGTCGCGGAACGTCGCGCCCGTCAGGTCAGCAGCCGTGAAGGCCGCTCCGCGGAAGGCATCCGTATGGGTGTACTGCTCAGGCATCGGTCGGAACGTACCGGTCGGGGCTCCGGCACACGCGTTGTCCGGCCGGGGGTGCCGTGGTCTGATCCGGACGGCGCGACGACGAGGTCGCGCCCCGACGAGGGGGCTCCATGGCCGAGGTGCACGGCAGCTGCGACGACCGGTTCGCCGGGGTGCGGGAGGCGCTCGCGCAAAAGCTGGACGGCGAGGAGCTGGGCGCGTCGATCGCGGTCGATCTCGACGGCGAGACGGTCGTCGACATCTGGGGCGGCTTTCGGGACGCCGAGCGGACGACGCCGTGGACCCAGGACACCATCACCAACGTCTGGTCGACGACGAAGTGCGTACTCAACCTGGCGGCGCTGATGCTGGTCGAGCGCGGCGACCTCGACGTCCACGCTCCGGTGGGCAACTACTGGCCGGAGTTCTCGGCCAAGGGCAAGAAGGACGTCGAGGTGCGGCACCTGATGTCGCACACGTCCGGGGTGTCGGCCTGGGAGCCGCCGTTCTCGGTACGGGACATGTACGACTGGGAGACGGCCTGCGAGCGGCTCGCGGCCCAGCGGCCGTGGTGGGAGCCGGGGACGGCGTCCGGCTACCACTCGGCGAACCAGGGGTTCCTGGTCGGCGAGGTCATCCGGCGGATCACCAACAAGACGTTCCAGAAGTTCGTGGCCGACGAGATCGCCGGGCCACTGGGTGCGGATTTCCAGGTCGGGGCCCGGGAGCGGGACTGGGGCCGTGTGGCCCCCCTGGTCGCCCCGCCGCGACCGGAGTCGGCCGGTGACGAGGACCCCAGCTCGATATCGAGGCGGACGTTCACCGCGCCGGTGATGTCGGTGAAGGCGACGCTGACGTCCGAATGGCGGACCGCGGACCTCGGTGCGCTGAACGGGCACTCGAACGCCCGCGGGGTGCTCGACGTGATGCGGGTGCTGTCGCTGGGCGGTCAGGGGCTGCTGTCCCCGAAGACGGTGGATCTGATCTTCGACGCGCAGGCCGACGGCGTCGACCTGGTGCTGGAGCAGCCGTTCACGTGGGGGATCGGCTACTGCCTCGGGTCGCCGGTGGTGCCGTACGTCCCGGCCGGGCGGGTGGCGTTCTGGGGTGGCTGGGGCGGGTCGCTGGTCGTGATGGACCTGGACCGGCGGCTGACGATCAGCTACATGATGAACAGGATGGCCTCGGGCATCCTCGGCTCGCCGCGCAGCGAGGCCTATGTACGCGCGGTCTACGACGCGCTCAACTGACCCCATGGATCTCGACGACGTCGTGCCGGAGGCCGACCACGTCACGCACCAGGCGCGGGTGGTCGAGGCGCCGCGGAGCGTGGTGTGGGAGGAACTGCACGCGCTGAAGCTGCGGTCGCTGCCGGTGTCGCTCGTGCTGAGCGGGATCCGGGCCGTGCCGGTGCTGCTGACCGGCCGGTGGCGCGGGGGCCTCGACCGCACGTTCCTGGACGTCGTCCCGATCCCTGTGCTGTCGTCC
>NZ_SPQM01000330.1 GCF_004570345.1 Blastococcus sp. CT_GayMR20
GTCGAGGTCGACCAGGTGGACCCATTCCGCGCCGTCCCGTTGCCACTGCACCGCCGCGTCGAGCGGGTCGCCGTAGGACGTCTCGCTCCCGGCCTCCCCCTGCACCAGGCGGACGGCCTGACCGTCGGCGACGTCGACGGCGGGGAGCAGCTGCAGCTTCGGCACGGCGACCAGCCTAGGGAGGGGCTGCGCGGCGTCCGGCGCAGCCCTCCGGCAGGGTGGCTCCCGTGGAGTTCGCGAGCGTCGTCCGCCGCCGGCACATGGTCCGGGACTACGACCCCGACCGACCGGTGCCCCCCCAGGTCCGCGACCGGCTGCTCGAGCACGCCGTCCGGGCGCCGTCGGCCGGGTTCAGCCAGGGCTGGGCGTTCCTGGTGCTGGAGTCGGCCGAGGAGCGAGACCTGTTCTGGTCCGTCACCACGGACGACGGCGCCCCGGACGGCTGGCTGACCCGGATGCGCCGGGCACCGCTGCTGGTCGTCCCGCTGTCGAACAAGTCCGCGTACCTCGACCGCTACGCCGAGCCGGACAAGGGCTGGACCGACCGCGACGAGAGCCGCTGGCCGGTGCCGTACTGGGACGTCGACGCGGGGATGGCCTCGCTGCTGATGCTGCTCACCGCCGTCGACGAGGGGCTGGGCGCCTGCTTCTTCGGCGTCCCCGGGGAGCGGGTGGCGGGGTTCCGCGAGGCCTTCGGCGTGCCTCCGGAGTACCGGCCGGTCGGCTGCGTGTCCGTCGGCTACCCCGG
>NZ_SPQM01000047.1 GCF_004570345.1 Blastococcus sp. CT_GayMR20
CCTGCTGGCCCGCGCGCGGGCGCTGCCGCAGCCGCGGGACCTGCGGGTGCGGGCCGCCGGGCTCCGCGGCGCCATCGCCTCCCGCACCGGCTCGGTCGAATCGGCGCGCGACGAGCTGATGACCGCCGCGGCCGACGCCGCGGGAACCGATCCCGACACCGCGGTGCTGCTGCTGGCCGACGCGATCCTCGCGTGCTTCTTCCTCGCCGACACCGCCACGGTGGCCGACGCCGGTGCCCGCATCGACGGGCTGGTGCCCCGGGTGACCGGTGAGCCGGCCCGGCGGATGGGCGCCGTGGCCGCCGGCGTGGCCGGTGTCCTGACCGGGCGCGGCGGCCCCGAGCGGATCCGGCTCGCCCTCCGGCCGCTGGAGTCCGGCGGACCCCTGCTGCGGGACCCGCGGCTCGCGCCGTGGCTCGTGCTCGGGGTGCTGTTCCTGCGCGAGCGGGGCACCGGACGGGCGATCGTGCCGGCCGTCGTGGACGATCTCCGCCGGCGCAGCGATCTCGGCGGACTGCCGTTCCTGCTCTTCCTCGTCGCGCGGGACCGGGCCACCGGCGACCGCTGGGACGTCGCCGAGGCCGACTACACCGAGGGCGTGCAGCTGGGCCGGGAGACGGGCTCGACGTCGGAGCTCGCGGCCTGTTTGGCCGGTCTGGCCTGGCTGCAGGCGCGGCAGGGCCGCGCGGACGCCTGCCGGGCGAACGCAGCCGAGGTGCTGGAGGTCAGTGGCCCCCGGCACCTCGCGCTGTTCCAGGTGTGGGCGCTGTCGGCGCTCGGCAATCTCGAGCTCGGGCTCGGGCGACCGGAGGCGGCGCTCGCGCACCTGGAGCGCCTGGACGCCCTGCTCACCGACCTCGCGCTCGTCGACGTCGACCTCTCCCCAGTTCCCGAGCTCGCCGAGGCGCTGGTCCACCTGGGGCGGGCCGAGGACGCCCGCAGGCCGGCGGCACGGTACGCCGCCCGGGCCACCGAGAAGGGGCAACCCTGGGCGATGGCCCGGGCCGCCCGCACCGTCGCGCTCACCTGCGCCGACGCCGACATCGACCGCGAGTTCGGCCGGGCGCTGGACCACCACGGCGAGGCGCTGGACCCCTTCGAGCGGGCCCGCACCCAGCTCGCCTACGGCGCGCGGCTGCGGCGTGCCCGTCGCAGGGTCGACGCCCGGGAACAGCTGCGCGCCGCGCTCACCGCCTTCGACACCCTCGGCGCGGCGCCCTGGGCGGACCGGGCGGCTGCCGAGCTGCGCGCGACCGGCGAGACCGCGCAGCGCCGGCAGGCCGGCCCGGCGGGCGACCTGACCCCGCAGGAGCTGCAGATCGCCACCATGCTCGCCCGCGGCCGGACGACGCGGGAGGCCGCCGCGGCGCTCTTCCTCAGCCCGAAGACGGTCGAGTACCACCTGCGGCACGTCTACCTGAAGCTCGGGGTGTCCTCCCGCGCCGAGCTCGCCGGCCGCCTCGCCGTCCCGGGCTGAGCTCCCTCAGCGGTCGTCCTCCGCCAGGTACTCGTGCACGAGCTGGATCGCGGTCGCGCCCTCGCCGGCGGCCGCGGCCACGCGCTTGACCGACCGGTGCCGGACGTCGCCGGCCGCGAAGACCCCGGGGAGGCTCGTCTCCAGGAGCAGGGGCGGACGGCGCAACGGCCAGTCGCCGGGCGGTGCGCCGTCATGCAGCAGGTCCCGGCCGGTGAGGACGAACCCGCGGTCGTCGCGGGCGACGGAGCCGGCCAGCCAGTCCGTCTTCGGCTCGGCGCCGATGAGGACGAACAGGGCGGTCGCCGGGACGTCGCGGCGGTGGCTGCTCGCCCGGTCCAGCAGGGTCAGCGAGCTCAGTCCGCCGCCCCCTGTCCCGTCGACGACCTCGGTGCCCACCAGCACGCCGATGTTCGGCGTCTCCGCGATCACCGTGACGAGGTAGTCCGACATCGTCGCGTCGAGGCCGGCGCCGCGCACGACCATCGTGACCGACCGGGCGTAGCGGGCCAGGTGGAGGGCGGCCTGCCCGGCCGAGTTGCCCGCACCGATCACGAAGACGTCCTGGCCGGCCAGCGCCCGGGCCTCCGAGCCGGCCGCGCCGTAGAACACGCCGCGACCCACGAGGGCCTCCAGGGCGGGCACCCCGAGCCGGCGCCAGGTGACGCCGCAGGCGATGACCACGGCGCGGGCCTCCACCTCGGTGCCGTCCGACGTCCGCACCAGTCGCCGGTCACCCGTGGCGGAGATCCTGGTGACCGGCTGGGTGAGGACGAAGTCGGCGCCGAACAGCCAGGCCTGCTCGACGGCCCGGACGGCGAGCTCGTCCCCGCTGATCCCGCGCTGGAACCCGAGGTAGTTGCGGATCAGGGAGCTGGTCCCCGCCTGTCCGCCGGGGATCTCCGGCTCCAGCACCAGGGTGTCCAGCCCCTCGGAGGAGGCGTACACCGCTGCCGCCAGCCCGGCCGGCCCCGCACCGACGATCACCACGTCGCACCTGGCCGCGGTCGGCCGGGTCTTCATCCCGAGCAGCGCGACCAGGTCGGCGTCCGTGGGCTCCTCCAGGACGGCACCCCCGAAGTGGACGATGACGGGCAGCCGCGAACCGTCGCAGCCCGCCTCGACCAGGAGCCGGCGCCCCTCGTCGCTCGAGGGGTCGTAGAACCAGAACGGGATGGCTGCGCGGCTCAGCTTGTCGCGGATGTCGTGGGACCGGGCCGCGCGCTGGAAGCCGACGATCCGCAGCGGCACCACCGAGGCCTCCCGGGTGGTGTCCCAGGCCGCCAGGAAGTCGCTGATCGCGGGATAGAGGATCCGCTCGATCGGCACCCACGGGACGTAGAGGTGGTAGTCCACCTGTCCCAGGGCCATCGCGGCGACCACCGGGTGCACCGAGGACCAGTTGCCGCGGTGCACGAGGAGGACCCGCTTCACGGCAGGATGCCGCGCCCGCCCGTGCGCGAAGATCTCCATCGCCCGCGTCTCGCCGACCCGTTCGTCGACGAGGAGCAGCGCCAGGTCCGGCCCGTCGCCGCCCTGCCAGGCGTCGGCGCCGTGGCCCCGCACGTCGTAGTCGCGGCCGAACCGTCGGTCCAGGTCCGCGACCAGGCCGGCCAGCAGGTCCGGATCGTCGGACACCACCAGGAAGCCCGGGCGCGGCTCTTGGCCCGCCGTCCCGGGATCCGGTTCCACGCGCCGAGGCTAGTGAAGGACGGCGGCTGGGAGGGCCGGCTCGGCCGCGCCGGATGCGGTCGTGAACTAGCTTCCGGTCATGGCGATCGACCCGCGGGGCGCGGACCTGAAGCGGTACCTCCAGGAGGATCCCGGCGGCCCGGTGGTGATGCTGAACCTGCTGCGCTTCGCCGACGGCGGCCGGGAGCTGTACGCGCAGTACGCCGAGGCGCTGTCGACGACCTTCCTGCCCCGCTACGGCGGCGAGGTGCTCTACGCCGGCGACGGCTCGACCTCCCTCGTCGCCGAGTCGGGGCAGGCCTGGGACGCCGTCCTGCTGGTCCGCTACCCCTCGCGCGAGGCGTTCAGCCGGATGGTCGCCGACCCCGAGTACCAGCAGGTCACCGAGCTGCGGACCCGGGCGCTGACCGAGGCAGTGCTCCAGGCGACCACCGCCTGGTGACCGACCGCCTTCCCAGGACTGCCCGGAGCACCGTGGGACGCACCGTCGGAGGAGTTGGAGCTGCGTGAAGATCGCACTGTTCGCCACCTGCCTGGTGGACACGATCGTGCCGCAGGTCGCCCGCGCCACCGCCGTGCTGCTGGAGCGGCTGGGGCACGAGGTCGTCGTCCCCCCGGATCAGAGCTGCTGCGGGCAGATGCACGTGAACACCGGCTACCGGCGCGAGGCGGTGCCCATCGTCGCCAACCACGTCCGCGCGTTCGCGGGGGCGGAGGCGGTCGTGGCGCCGTCCGGATCGTGCGTCGCGTCGATCCACCACCAGCAGGCCGCCGTCGCCCGACGGGCCGGTGAGCCCGCGCTGGCCGACGAGGCCGCCGCGCTCGCGGAGCGGACGTACGAGCTGTCGCAGTTCCTGGTCGACGTCCTCGGGGTGACCGACGTCGGCGCGCACTACCCCCACCGCGTGACCTACCACCCGACCTGCCACTCCCTGCGGATGCTGCGCGTCGGCGACCGCCCGCTGCGGCTGCTCCGTGCGGTTCGGGGGCTGGACCTCGTCGAACTGCCCGCAGCCGACCAGTGCTGCGGCTTCGGCGGCACGTTCGCGGTCAAGAACGCCGAGACGTCGACGGCGATGCTCACCGACAAGATGGCCAACGTCCTGGCGACGCACGCCGAGGTGTGCACCGCCGGTGACGCGTCGTGCCTGATGCACATCGGCGGCGGGCTGTCGCGGCTGCGCTCGGGCACCAGGACGGTGCACCTCGCCGAGATCCTGGCGTCGACCGAGGACGCCGTCCACCCGCAGCAGTCGACCCGACCGGCGGTGTCCGCGTGACCGCCGTCTTCCTCGGCATCCCGACGGCGGCGACAGGCGTCGGGCACCTGCGCGGCGACCGCTCCTTCCCCGACGCCGCGCGCGACTCGCTGCGCGACGGCCAGCTGCGGGCCAACCTGGGGCACGCGACGGCGACCATCCGCGGCAAGCGGGCCGGTGTCGTCGGCGAGGTGGCCGACTGGGCGGAGCTCCGCGAGGCCGGCCGGGCCATCAAGGCCGCCACCATGGCCCGGCTGGACGAGCACCTCATCGTGCTGGAGGAACAGGTCACCGCCCGCGGCGGCACTGTGCACTGGGCCCGCGACGCCGACGAGGCCAACGCCATCGTCACCCGGCTGGTGCAGGCCACCGGGGCCGACGAGGCGGTCAAGGTCAAGTCGATGGCCACCCAGGAGATCGGCCTGAACGAGGCGCTCGAGGCGGCCGGCATCGCGGCCCACGAGACCGACCTGGCCGAGCTCATCGTCCAGCTGGGGAAGGACAAGCCGTCGCACATCCTGGTGCCGGCGATCCACAAGAACCGCGCCGAGATCCGCGAGATCTTCCTGCGCACCATGCCGCAGTTCCAGGGGCCCGGCGTCGACCCGGGCCTCACCGACGACCCGCGTCAGCTGGCGATGGCCGCCCGGGCGCACCTGCGGGAGCGGTTCCTGCGCGCCCGGGTCGCGATCAGCGGCGCGAACTTCGCCGTCGCCGAGACCGGCACCCTCTCCGTCGTCGAGAGCGAGGGCAACGGCCGGATGTGCCTGACCCTCCCGCAGACGCTGATCACCGTGATGGGCATCGAGAAGGTGGTGCCGACCTGGCGCGACCTCGAGGTGTTCCTGCAGCTGCTCCCCCGCTCCTCGACCGGCGAGCGGATGAACCCCTACACCTCGCTGTGGGCGGGGGTCACCCCCGGCGACGGGCCGCAGGAGTTCCACCTGGTGCTGCTCGACAACGGACGGACGGCGGTGCTGGCCGACGAGGCGGGCCGCGAGGCGCTGCACTGCATCCGCTGCTCCGCGTGCCTCAACGTCTGCCCGGTCTACGAGCGCGCCGGCGGGCACGCCTACGGGTCGGTCTACCCCGGCCCGATCGGCGCCGTTCTGTCACCGCAGCTGACCGGCAGTGCCGGCGACAAGCACGACCCCAACGCCTCGCTTCCCTACGCCTCGTCGCTGTGCGGTGCGTGCTACGACGTCTGCCCCGTGGCGATCGACATCCCGTCGATCCTCGTGCACCTGCGCGCAGAGCACGTCGAGGCGCAGACCAGGACCACCCCCGAGGCCCTCGCGTTCCGGGCGCTGTCGAAGGCCATGTCGAGCCCGCGGCTCTGGCGGCTCGCGCAGCGAGCCGCCGGACTCGGCCGGCTCCTCGCCCGCGGGAAGCCGACGCTGCCCGCCGCCCTCCCGCCGCCGGCGTCGAAGTGGACCCGCACGCGGGACCTGCCCACCCCGCCGAGGGAGACCTTCACGCAGGCGTGGGCCCGGGAGCACGGCTCGTGAGCGCGCGCGAGGAGATCCTCGGCCGGATCAGGACGGCACTCGGACCCGACCGCGCGGCACCGGCGGGGATCCGGCGCGACTACCGCCTCACCGACGACCGCGACGCCACGGTGCTGCTGGACGTGCTGGTCGACCGCCTCGAGGACTACCAGGCGACCGTTGTGCGCTGCGCGCCGTCCGACGTCGCCGCCTCGGTGGCCGAGGCCCTGCGGACGGCGCTCGGCGAGCACGACCCGGCCCGCGTGGTCGTCGCACCCGGCGTCCCGGCGGACTGGCGGCCCGACGGCGCGGTGCAGGACGACGGCCGGCCGGCGGTCGCCCTGGCCGACCACCTGGCATCGGTCACCGGCGTCTGCGTGGCGATCGCCGAGACCGGCACGCTGGTGCTCGACGGCAGCCCGCTCAGCGGCCGGCGGGCCCTGTCGCTGCTGCCCGACTGCCTGGTCTGCGTGGTGGAGCCGGCCCAGGTGGTGGGCGGCGTCCCCGAGGGGCTGGCCAGGCTCGACCCGCTCGCTCCGCTGACGATGATCAGCGGCCCGTCGGCGACCAGCGACATCGAGCTGCAGCGCGTCGAGGGCGTGCACGGCCCGCGCACGCTGCTGGTGGTCCTGGCCGGCTGAGCGGGCCGGGCGTGCCACGGCCCCGGCGCGGGGGTTCTACGACCACGCCAGGGCCGGATGGGGCCGCAGTTCCCCGGATCCCCCGCCGCTAATCGGGAGCGGCGGATCTGGAACGAGAAAGTTTGGCGGGCGGAGCGCAACCCTGGGATCTCCCCCGGGGCTCCGCCCGACGACATCATGTGCGGAGCCCAGCCGTCTCGCAAGAGATCGTCTAGAACGTCTTCGCGGCGCTTCCGCTGTCGCGGGATCGACACGCCGTGCAGCGTCCGCAAACTTGCAGTGTCTGCAATTCTTGTCCAGAATGGCCGTCGTGACCACGGGCCTCCGCGAGCGCAAGAAGCTCGCCACGCGGAGGGCCCTGCACGAGGCGGCGCTCCGGCTCGTCGCCGAACGCGGACTCGACGCCGTGTCCGTCGACGACATCGCCGATCGCGCCAACGTCTCGCCCCGCACCTTCTTCAACTACTTCTCCGGCAAGGACGACGCCGTCCTCGGCCTCGATCCGGACACCTCTCCGCGGCAGGTGGCTGCGTTCCTGGCCCGCCCCCGCGACGAGACGCCGGTCCAGGCCCTGCGGGCCGTGGCGCGCGCGCAGGCGGCGGAGATGGCCACGGACACCGAGCTGTGGCCGCTGCGGCTGAAGGTCATCGACTCCCACCCGGCGCTGCTCGCGCGGCTCGCCGCCGTCTTCGGCGAGGGCGAGCGGGTGCTCGCCGCGGCCGTCGCCGAACGCACCGGCACCCGAGCCGGCGCCGACGCCTATCCGACGCTGCTGGCCGGCGTGGCGGGCGTGGCCATGCGCACCGCCCTGCACCGCTGGTTCGCCGGCGACTTCACCGCCGCTCTGCCCGACCTCCTCGACGAGGCGTGGGACCTGCTGAGCGCCGGCCTCCCGGCACCACCCCGCTGACCCCCGCGGACACCGCAGTCCGCTCCCTGATCCATCGGGCGCCCCCGGGCCGCCCGACCGGTGCCGCGCCCGCGGCGCCGTCCTTCCCCCGAGGAGTGCAGTTGCTCGCCCCCACTCCGGAGACCGCGGACACCGCCGCGGCTCCGATCGTCCTCACCCGGCGCCGGATCAACCTGATCTTCAGCGCGCTCCTGGCCGGCATGCTGATGGCCGCCCTGGACCAGACGATCGTCTCGACGGCCATGCCGACCATCGTCGGCGACCTCGGCGGCGTCTCGCACATGGCCTGGATGACCACCGCGTACCTGCTCGCCACCACCCTCGTCATGCCGATCTACGGCAAGTTCGGCGACCTGTGGGGACGCCGGAACCTTTTCCTCGTCGCCATCGGCCTGTTCACCGTCGCCAGCATCGGGGCGGCGCTGGCGCCGGACTTCGGGTGGCTCGTGGCCTGGCGCGGCGTGCAGGGCCTCGGCGGTGGCGGGCTGATGATCCTGTCGCAGGCGATCATCGCCGACATCGTCCCCGCCCGGGAGCGGGCCAGGTACATGGGACCGATCGGCGCGCTCTTCGGCCTGTCCGCCATCGTCGGCCCGCTCGTCGGCGGCTTCTTCACCGATCACGACGCCCTGGGCTGGGAGTGGTCGTTCTGGATCAACGTGCCCGTCGGGGTCGCGGTCCTCGCCATCGGCTGGTTCGCGCTGAGCCTGCCGCGCAAGCGCAGCAGCACGCCGATCGACGTCGCCGGCATCCTCACGCTCTCGGTCACCACGACGTCCCTGGTGCTGTTCACCGACTTCGGCGGCCGGGACGGCTGGGGCTCCTGGCAGGCGCTGTCGCTGCTGGCGGTCCTCGTGGTCTCGGCGGCGGCCTTCGTCGCGGTGGAACTGGGGGCGGCCGAGCCGATCATCCCGATGACGCTCTTCCGCAACCCGACCTTCGTCGTCGCCACCGCGCTGGGCATGGCGGTCGCACTGGGGATGTTCTCGGCGATCGCCTTCATGCCCACGTTCCTGCAGATGAGCTCCGGGCTCTCGGCGGCCAACTCGGGCCTGCTCATGCTGCCCATGACCGCCGGCATCATCGTCACGATCCAGGGCTCGGCCGGCTTCATCGCGAGGACCGGCCGGTACAAGGTCTTCACCATCGCCGGGGCCGCCGTGATCATGGCCGCGATGGTCTGGATGACGACGCTGTCCGGTGCGACCTCGCTCTGGACCATCGGCGCGATGTTCTTCGTGCTCGGCGCCGGGCTCGGCCTGATCATGCAGAACGTCGTCCTCGCCGCGCAGAACGCCGTCCCTGCCACTCAGGTCGGCACGGCCACCTCGACGAACAACTACTTCCGCGAGGTGGGCGCCACCCTCGGGGTGGCGGTCTTCGGCACGCTGTTCACCAGCCGGCTGGCCGAGAACCTCGGCTCGGCGCTGGCCGCGAACGCGGAGGACGCCGTCGCGGCCGGGATCACCTCACCGGACACCCTGGTGCCCGCGGCGGTGAAGGGGGCCGGCGAGCCGCTGCGGACGGCGATCGTCGACGCCTACGCCACGAGCCTCGCGCCGGTGTTCTGGTACGTCGTGCCGATCCTCGCCCTCGCGCTGCTGCTCGCGCTGTTCCTCCGTGAGCTGCCGCTGTCGGAGCACGCCGGCATGGTCGCCCGCGGCGAGGCCGTCAACTCCGAGGAGGAGCTGGCCGCGCTGTCCAGGCCGGTTCCGGTCGACGAGGTGGTCATCGTCGAGGGTCGGGACGACGACGCCCGCGAGGCACCCGTCCGCGTGTAGCTGCGCACCGTCGAACCACGGGGGCCCGGGATCCCACGATCCCGGGCCTCGCTGGTTCATGGCCGCAGGAATGCCTTGATGGCCCGCCGCTCGTCCATCGCGCGGTACCCCTCGGCCACCTCGTCCAGCGGCAGGTCGAGGTCGAACACCCGGCCGGGGTCGATCTCGCCGCGCAGCGTCGCGTCGATCAGGTCGGGCAGGAACCGGCGGACCGGCGCCGGTCCCCCGTGCAGCCGCACCATGGTCGAGAACAGCCGGCCACCGGGAATGCTGACGCCGTGCGGGACGCCGACGAAGCCGACGCCGCCGCCCGCGCGAGTGGACCTGATCGCCTGGGTCATCGCCTCGTCGGTGCCGACGCACTCGAGGACGGCGTCCGCGCCGATCCCGTCGGTCAGGTCCCGGATCCGCGCGACTGCGTCGTCCCCGCGCTCGGGCACGATGTCGGTGGCCCCGAACTCGGTGGCCAGCTTTTGCCGGGGCTCGTGGCGGCTCATCGCGATGATCCGCTCGGCACCCATCTGGCGGGCCGACAGCACGCCCAGCAGACCGACGGCGCCGTCCCCGACGACGGCCACGGTCATCCCCTGCTGCACGCCCGCGGCCACGGCGGCGAACCAGCCGGTGCCCATCACGTCGGAGAGCGTGAGCAGGCTCGGGAGGAGTTCGGCGTCGGGGTGGTCGGCCGTGGCGACGAGCGTGCCGTCGGCGTGCGGTACGCGGAGCAGCTCGGCCTGCGCGCCGGTCATCCCTACCCGGTGCGCGCACGCGCTCTGGTACCCCGACCGGCACTGCGGGCAGGTGTTGTCCGAGGCGATGAACGAGCCGATGACGAACTGGCCGGGGCGCACCGAGGTGACGTCGGAGCCGACCTCCTCGACGACGCCGCAGTACTCGTGGCCGATCGGCGTCGGCTCGGGGACCTCGTTGATGCCGCGGTAGGGCCACAGGTCCGAACCGCAGACGCAGGTGGCCGACATCCGGATGATCGCGTCGGTCGGCTCGACGATCGACGGATCGGGCAGCTGCTCGATCCGGACGTCGCCAGGGGCGTGCAGGACGGCTCCGCGCACGGTGCGGGTTCCTCTCCAAGCGTTCCATGACCGGGGCACCGGCCACCACGACCCGGTTCGGGGTCGGCCCCGTGGGTGTATCCCGGAGGCGCCCTGCTGTACCGCGCTCGGCCCGAACCGTCCTCGCCGCGGACGGCTCAGCGCGGAAGTGCTGCCTCCACCGCACGGACGAAGCTGGCGACGGCCTCGGGTGCCTGCGGCAGGAACAGGCTGGGTTCGGTCAGCTCCAGCTCGAGCAGCACCGGGCGGCCGTCGTCGTCGTGCACGAGGTCGATCCGGGCGTAGAGCGGTGGCGCCGCTCCCGGTACGAACGAGCCGATCGCCTGGAACACCGCGTCGGCGAGCGTCCGCTGGGCCGTCGTCGGGTCGGCGGGGCTGAGGTCGCCACGGCTGTCGCGGTCGTGGCGGACGCCCTCCCCGCGCGCGAGCAGCGGCGCCTTGCGGACGGCGTGGGAGAAGCGGCCCCCGATGTACAGCATCGCCGTCTCGCCCTCGGCGTCCACGCTGACGAGGTACGGCTGGACCATCGCGGTGCGCCCGGTGGCCATCAGCTGCGCCGCGTGCGCGAGCGCATCGGCGGGGTCCGCCCAGCGCGCGGTGTCGCGCGACCCGGCGGAGATCGACGGCTTCACCACCCACTCCCCTGCGGCCGGCAGGTCCTCCGCGCGCGTCGGGTTCCACACGGTCGCCACCACCGGCAACCCGGCCCGCTCGACGTCCCGCAGGTAGACCTTGTCGGTGTTCCAGCGCAGGACACGGACGTCGTTGCGCAGCCTCGGCACGGACGTCGCCCACGCCAGGAACTCCTCGAGCCGCCACGTGTAGTCCCAGCAGGAACGGACGACCACCAGCGCGTACGCCGTCCAGTCGACGCCGTCGTCGTCCCACCGCGGGGTGTCGACGTCGAAGCCGGCGAGCCGCAGAGCGGCCGACGCCGGCGGCAGGTCGGGGTCGATGCGCAGCCCCCGCTCGGAGCTGGCGAGCGCTATCCGTCGAGTACCGATGTGGGTGAGTATGCGGGCATGAGTGAGATGTTCAGCCCCGGCACCGGCGCGGCGATCGCGCGGTCCCGCCAGCACTCGGTCGGCGACCTGCCGCACCGCACGGCCCGCCGGTATCCGGACAAGCTCGCGGTCGTGGCCGGCGACCGGCGCGTCACCTTCGCCGAGCTCGACGTGGCGGTGAACCGTGCGGCGCACGCCCTGGCCGACCGGGGGGTGGCGAAGGGCGACCGGCTGGCGCTGCTGTCGCACAACTCGTGGCAGTACGCCGTGCTCGCGTTCGCCACGGCCAAGCTCGGCGTCGTGCTGGTGCCGGTCAACTTCATGCTGGGGCCCGACGAGATCGCCTACATCCTGCGGCACTCGGGGGCGAGCGGGATGGTCGCCGAGGACGCCCTGGCCGGGACGGCGGACAAGGCGCTCGCCGCTGCGGGCGTCGAGGGCGGGGTGCGCGGCTGGATCCCGCTCTCGGGCGCGGCCCCCGACAGCGGCTGGGAGGACGTCGACGCCTGGTGGTCCGACGGCCCCGCCGAGGCGCCCGACGTCGCGGTCGGGGACGACGACCCGCTGCGGCTGATGTACACGTCGGGCACCGAGTCGCGGCCCAAGGGCGTGATGCTGTCGAGCCGGTCCCTGATCAGCCAGTACGTCAGCTGTGTGATCGACGGCGGCATGAGCGCGGAGGACGTCGAGCTGCACTCGCTGCCGATGTACCACTGCGCGCAGCTGGACTGCTTCTTCTCCGTCGACGTCTACCTCGGCGCGACGAGCATCATCCTGCCCGGGCCGGATCCGGCCGCGCTGCTGACGACGATCGCCCGGGAACGGGTGACCAAGCTGTTCTGCCCTCCGACGGTGTGGATCTCCCTGCTGCGGCACCCCGACTTCGACACCACCGACCTGTCCAGCCTGCGCAAGGGCTACTACGGCGCATCGGCGATGCCGGTCGAGGTGCTCCGCGAGCTGCAGAGCCGGCTGCCCGACGTCCGGCTCTGGAACTTCTACGGGCAGACCGAGATGGCGCCATTGGCGACGATCCTGCGTCCGCAGGAGCAGCTGGAGCGGGCCGGTTCCGCGGGCCGGGCGGCGCTGAACGTCGAGACCATGCTGGTCGACGACGGAGGCAACCCGGTGCCCCCTGGCACGGTGGGCGAGATCGTGCACCGCAGCCCGCACGCGGCGCTGGGCTACTACGAGGACGAGGAGAAGACGGCCGAGGCGTTCGCGGGCGGCTGGTTCCACTCCGGCGACCTGGGCGTCATGACGGAGGACGGCTACCTCTCCGTCGTCGACCGCAAGAAGGACATGATCAAGACCGGCGGCGAGAACGTGGCCAGCCGGGAGATCGAGGAGGCGATCTACTCCCTCGACGGCGTCGCCGAGGTCGCGGTGTTCGGCATCAGCCACCCGCACTGGATCGAGGCCGTCACCGCGGTCGTCGTCCCCAAGCCCGGCACGACGCTCACCGCCGAGGACGTCGACGCGCACGCGCGGGAGAAGCTGGCGAGCTACAAGCGGCCGAAGTACGTCGTCCTCGCCGACTCCCTGCCGAAGAACCCCAGCGGCAAGATCCTCAAGCGCGACCTCCGGCAGCAGCACGCCGACCTGGCAAGCCGGTCGTGAGCGACGAGGAGAACGTGCGCGCTGCGGAGGACCTGCGATACGAGGCGCTGCTCGGCCCCGATCTGCCCACGCTCGAGCGGCTGTTCCACGACCGGCTGAGCTACGCCCACTCCAGCGGCGTCCGGGACACCCGGGACGAGTACCTGGCGAAGATCCGCGACGGCTACTACGACTACGAACGGATCGACCACCCGGTGGAGCGGGTCGACCTCCTCGGCGACACCGCCGTCGTCGTGGGCCGGATGACGGCCGACCTGAAGGTCCAGGGGACGGCGAAGGCGCTCGACGTCCTGGCGCTGGCGGTGTGGACGCGGACCGCCGGCGGCTGGCAGCTGATCGCCTACGCGTCCACTCCCCTGCCCCGCGGCTGAGCGGACACGCGGCTGGAGCGGTGTTCAGCAAGCCCGTCAGGTGCCATATTGCGGGGAGTGGGAAGGTTCATCGCCTCGCTCCTGGCCGTCGCAGTCGTCCTCGCCGTCATCCTGATCCTGGTCCTCCAGTCGGTGCCGGACGACGCCGTCCTCTCGCTCGAGTTCGCCAAGGCACTGATCAGCCTCATCACGGCCGTGCTGATCACGGGCATTCTCGGCGTCGTCCTGGCGCACCACAACGCGGATCGGGCCCGCCGCGAGGACCGCGCCCGGGCGTTCGCCGGGGCTCTGCAGGACCTCAAGGCCGGCTACGAGCGGGTGCAGGTCGCCCGCTTCCTGCTGACTGCGAATCCCTCCGCGCGGACGCTCATGGAGCAGGTGTCGAGCTTCTCCGAGGCACGCGGCCAACTGCACAAGGTCCAGCGCACGAGGTTCGTCCACGACACCCCCGTCGAGGACTGCGTACAGGACATGCTCGACGCGATGAACGGCACGTTCGACGAGTACCGGGAGAACCACGCCGAACTGTTGCGGGACGCACTGGCCGAGGAGCGAGCCGAGAAGGCGTTCCTCGACGGCACGACCGACCGGTACCCAGCCGTCCGGACGTTGTCCAAGGACTGCTTCCACGCCCTCCACCTATTCCTCGAGGACGGCGAGGCCTGGAAGCAGGGCCCCTTCCACAGGGCATACAGCAAGGCGAAGAAGACCCTGGAAGATCAACTCCGCGAAGAGCCCGCCGGAGTCAGGAGCTGGTTCGGAGCCCTTGGAAGACGGTTGCGACGAGGGCGTCGGCCAGTGCTGCAGGAGTGATCCCACCGCCGGGCCGGTACCACTCGGTCAGGGAGTTGACCGTGCCGAACAGCAGGCGGCTGGTCACCGCCGGGTCGACGTCCGGGCGCACGTCGCCCTCTTGCTCGGCCGCGGCGACCAGTGCGGTGACGACGCGGTCGAACTCGCGGCGGCGCTGCAGCGCCGCCCGCTCCACCTCGGAGTTGCCGCGCACGCGCAGCAGCAGGGTGACGAAGGGCAGCTCGGCGGCGAGCACCCGGACCGATCCGCGCACGACGTGCTCCAGCCGGTCGATCGCCCGGCCGGTCGTGGCGCCCGGCTCGTCGGTCACGGCGAACAGCGCGTCCAGCGCCCGGTCGAGGGCGAGCCGCAGCAACTCGACCTTGCTCGGCACGTGGTGGTAGATCGCCGACTTGGTGACACCGAGCCGCGCAGCGAGCTCGTCCATGCTGGTCGCCTCGAAGCCGCGCTCGTTGAACACCGCGACCGCGACGTCGAGCAGCGAGTCGAGCGAGTGACCGGGGCGCCCGCGCCGTCCGGTGGCGGCCGTCATCCGCGGTCCCGTGTCACTGTTCCCTCCCGCGGGGCGGTCCGCTCCACGCTCGTTCCTCGCTGCGATGCTCACGCCCCTGTCCGCTCACGCTCGTCGACGAGCCGCTTCAGCTTCCCCACCGACCGCGGCAGGGTCTCCGGGTCGACCACGGTCACGTCGACACTCGTGCCGACAGTGTCCTTGACCGCCTTCCGCACCTCGGCGGCCGCCGGCTCGCGGCGCTCCGGCGGGCAGTCCGGGCGGGCCTCGACCCGCACGGTCAGGTGGTCCATCCGGCCGCGGGTCGTGAGCAGCAGCGAGAAGTGCGGTGACAGGCCCGGCGTGCGCAGGACGACCTCCTCGATCTGCGTCGGGAAGAGGTTCACCCCGCGCAGGATGATCATGTCGTCGGTGCGGCCGGTGATCTTCTGCATCCGGCGCATGCCGGGCCGTGCCGTCCCGGGGAGCAGGCGGGTGAGGTCGCGGGTGCGGTAGCGGATGACCGGCATGGCCTCCTTGGTGAGGGACGTGAACACCAGCTCGCCCTCCTCACCCTCGGGCAGCACCTCGCCGGTGATCGGGTCGATGACCTCCGGGTAGAAGTGGTCCTCCCAGATGTGCAGCCCGTCCTTGGTCTCGACGCACTCCTGCGCGACGCCCGGCCCCATGACCTCCGACAGCCCGTAGATGTCGATCGCCTCGATGTCGAGGCGCTCCTCCATCTCCTGCCGCATCTGCTCCGTCCACGGTTCGGCGCCGAAGATGCCGATCTGCAGGGAGCTGGCGCGCGGGTCCATGCCCTCCTTCTCGAACTCGTCGATGACGGTGAGCATGTAGGACGGCGTCACCATGATCACCCGCGGCTCGAAGTCGCGGATCAGCTGCACCTGCCGGGGTGTCATGCCGCCCGAGACGGGGACGACGGTGCAGCCGAGCTTCTCCGCGCCGTAGTGCGCGCCCAGCCCACCGGTGAACAGGCCGTAGCCGTAGGCGTTGTGCAGGACGTCGCCCGGCCGGCCACCGGCGGCGCGGATCGACCGGGCCATCACCGTGGCCCAGACGCCGAGGTCGGCCTCGGTGTAGCCGACGACGGTGGGCAGTCCCGTCGTCCCCGACGAGGCGTGGACGCGGCGGACCTCCTCGCGCGGGACGGCGAACATCCCGAACGGGTAGTTCTCGCGGAGGTCGGCCTTCGACGTGCTCGGGAAGCGGGCGAGGTCGGCGAGCTCGCGGCAGTCGTCGGGGTGCACGCCCGCCTCGTCGAACGCCCGGCGGTAGTGCGGCACGTTCGCGTACGCGTGGCGGAGGGTGGCCTGCAGCCGTTCCAGTTGCAGGGCGCGCAGCTCGTCGACGCCCATCCGCTCGGCCGCGTCCAGGGTTCCGGGGTCGGGCGCGGTGCCCAGCCGTCGCGGCCCTGCTGCGTGCTCGGTCGTCGTCATCGCCGCCGTCCCTGGTCGCTTGTGTGCGGGCGTTGCGTGCGCCACACTATTCCTGACCGCTTGGTCAGTAAATGGTGGAGGGAGACCGATGTCCGCGCCCCCGCTGGACCGTCTGACCGCCCCCGACGAGCAGGTGCTGCAGGAGCTCTTCGACGCGACGATCGCCGCCGACCACCGCATCGAGCCCCGCGACTGGATGCCCGAGGGCTACCGCAAGGGCCTCATCCGGCAGATCGCGCAGCACGCGCACTCGGAGATCATCGGCATGCAGCCCGAGGGCGACTGGCTACTGGCCGCGCCCAGCCTGCGCCGCAAGGCGATCCTGCTGGCGAAGGTGCAGGACGAGGCCGGCCACGGCATGTACCTGTACTCGGCGGCGGAGACCCTCGGCGCAGACCGGGCCGACCTCACCGACAAGCTCATCGAGCGCAAGCAGAAGTACAGCTCGATCTTCAACTACCCGACGCTCACCTACGCCGACGTCGGCGTCATCGGCTGGCTGGTCGACGGGGCGGCGATCTGCAACCAGGTGCCGCTGTGCCGCAGCTCGTACGGGCCCTACGCCCGCGCGATGATCCGCGTCTGCAAGGAGGAGTCCTTCCACCAGCGGCAGGGCTACGAGCTCCTGCTGACGATGATGAGCGGCACCGACGCGCAGCGGGCCATGGTGCAGGACGCCGTGGACCGCTGGTGGTGGCCGTCGCTGATGATGTTCGGCCCGCCGGACGACGACAGCCCGAACACCGCCCAGTCGATGAAGTGGGGCGTCAAGCGGCACACCAACGACGAGCTGCGGCAGCGCTTCGTCGACATGTCGGTTCCGCAGGCCGAGGTACTGGGCGTGACGCTCCCCGACCCGGACCTCTGCTGGGACGCCGAGATCGGCCACTACCGGTTCGGCGCGATCGACTGGGACGAGTTCAAGCGGGTCATCAGCGGCCAGGGGCCCTGCAACGACGAGCGGATCGCGCGCCGCCGGGCCGCGCGGGACGACAACGCCTGGGTCACGGAAGCGGCCACTGCCTACGCGGAGAAGCACGCATGACCGAGATGATCACCGAGGGCGGGCACGGCGCCGTCCCCACCGGGCCGGAGGTGCCCGTGGCGCCGCAGCCGTCGGTCAGCCGGCGGGACTGGCCGCTCTACGAGGTCTTCGTGCGCGGCAAGCGGGGGCTCAACCACGTGCACGTCGGCTCGCTGCACGCGCCGGACGACGAGATGGCGGTGCACGCCGCGCGCGACGTCTACACCCGGCGCAACGAGGGCGTGAGCATCTGGGTGGTCAAGGCCGCCGACATCACCGCGTCCAGCCCCGACGAGAAGGACCCGATGTTCGCCCCCAGCGGCGACAAGGTCTACCGGCACCCGACGTTCTACGACATCCCCGAGAACGTCCCCCACATCTGAAGGACCCTGCACTCCGTGCCCGGAAGAAAGGGCGACCCCATGCATGAAGAGACCGTGTACGACGCGCTGGACCACGCCCACGGGGGCGAGGGGCAGTGGGCGTTCGGCACCGGATTCGACGACCCGCTCGCCGGCGTCGACACGACCGTGCCCGACGGCATCGACCAGGCCGACCTCGGCGTCTACTGCCTGATGCTCGGCGACGACGCCCTCGTGCTCTCCCAGCGGCTGACCGAGTGGATCACCGCCGCGCCCGAGCTGGAGGAGGAGGTCGCGATCGCCAACATCGCGCTCGACCTGCTCGGCCAGGCCCGGCTGCTGCTGGCCCGGGCCGGCTCGGTCGGCGTGCTCGGCCGGTCGCGCGAGCTGGCCGCCGCGTCGATCCCGGACGAGGACGCCCTGGCCTACTTCCGCGACCCCGACGAGTTCCGCTGCACGCCGCTCGTCGAGGCCGCCAGCGGCGACTTCGGCCGGACGATGGTGCGGCTGCTCGCCGCGTCGTCCCTGCGGCTGGCGCTCTTCCAGCGGCTGCGCGGCTCCCGCGACCCGGTGCTGGCCGCGATCGCCGCCAAGGGAGTGCACGAGCTGACCTACCACCGCGACCACGCCGCCCGCTGGGTGCTGCGGCTCGGCGACGGCACCCAGCAGTCCGCCCGCCGCGCACAGGACGGCGCCGACGCGGTCTGGCCCCTGCTCGCCGAGGTGTTCACCCCCACGGAAGTCGAGCTCCGGCTCGCCGCAGCAGACGTGGCCGTCGACCCGGCGACCACCCGCGAGGAGGTGCAGGCGGTGCTGACCCACGTCCTGGAGCGGGCCACCCTGCGGGTGCCCGGCTGGCCGGCCGACGCGCCGCCGCGCGGTCGCGAGGGGCACCACGGCCCGGAGCTGACCGGCGTCCTCGCCGAGCTCCAGGGTCTGGCCCGCGAGCACCCGGCGGCCACCTGGTGAGCCCCCTCCGCAGCCAGAATCGCCATTCCGGTCGCGAAACGAGCGACCGGAATGGCGATTCCGGCACTTCTTGGGAGGTGGCGGCGGCCGTCACCGATCCGGAGCTGCCGACCGTCACGCTCGCCGACCTGGGGATCCTCCGCGACGTGCGCACGGAGGCAGACGGCACGGTGGTCGTCGAGATCACCCCGACCTACACCGGCTGCCCCGCGATGGGCGTGATGCGGGCGGACCTCGTGCACGCCCTGCACGCCGCCGGCTTCCCGGACGTCGACGTCCGGACCGTCCTCTCCCCCGCCTGGAGCACCGACTGGATCACCGAGGAGGGCCGCCGCAAGCTCGCCGCGGGGGGCATCGCCCCGCCCGGGGATGCCCCGGTGCGCTCCCCCGGTCCGGTGCCGCTGCGGCTCGACCCACCCGCGCGGACTGTGAGCTGCCCGCTCTGCGGCTCGGCCGATACCGAGGAGCTCTCGCAGTTCGGCGCCACGGCGTGCAAGGCGCTGCGCCGGTGCCGCAGCTGCCGAGAGCCGTTCGAGCACCTGAAGGAGATCTGAGTGACCTCGAGTACCCGCCGGCGACCGCAGTTCCACGCGCTGGAGGTGGCGCGCGTCGACCGGCTCACCGACGACGCGGTGGCGGTCACCTTCCACGTCCCCGCCGACCTGGTCGAGGACTACCGCTTCACGCCCGGCCAGGCGCTCACCCTGCGCCGTGTCGACGGCGACCGCGACGAGCGCCGGTCGTACTCGATCTGCGCGCCCGCAGGTTCGCCGCCCCGGGTCGGCGTTCGCGAGGTGCCCGGCGGCTTCTTCTCCGCCTACCTCGTGCACCAGGTGCAGCCCGGCGACCGCATCGAGGTGCTGCCGCCCTCGGGCACCTTCACCGCCGACCTGGACGCCCCCGCCGACCACGTCTTCGTCGTCGCCGGCTCCGGCATCACCCCGGCGATCTCGCTGGCCGGCACCGTCCTCCGGGACGGGACGTCGACGGTCACCGTCTTCTACGGCAACCGGCGCACGAACACCGTGATGTTCGCCGACGAGCTCGCCGACCTGAAGGACCGCTACGGGCCGCGGCTCCAGCTGGTGCACGTGCTCTCCCGCGAACCGCGCGACGCCGAGATCACGAGCGGGCGGCTGGACGGAGACCGGCTGCGCGCGCTCGTGGCGAACCTGGTCGACGCCGAGCACGTCGACCACTGGTGGCTGTGCGGCCCGCACGGGATGGTCGAGGACGCCCGCGCCCTGCTGACCGAGCTGGGCGTCCCCGAGGAGAAGGTGCACCAGGAGCTCTTCTACGTCGACGACGTCCCGCCGCAGCCGGTCCGCGGCGACGAGGAGACCGTCACCGGGCCGAGCAGCCAGGTGACCGTCGTCCTCGACGGGCGGACGACGACGCTCGCCCTCCCCCGCGACGAGCCCGTGCTCGACTCCGCCCAGAAGGTGCGCAGCGACCTGCCGTTCGCGTGCAAGGGCGGGGTCTGCGGCACCTGCCGGGCCCGGGTGACCTCGGGTGAGGTCGAGATGCGGCGCAACTACGCGCTCGAGAAGAAGGAGATCGACGCGGGCTACGTGCTGACCTGCCAGACGCTGCCGCTGTCGGACGCCGTCACCGTCGACTTCGACTCCTGACCCGCCCGTGCTGCCCATCCCGGTCGGCGCCACCGCCGTCCTCGACGTCGTCGTGACCGAGGCCCACACCGTCGACTTCGACGAGCTGGGCCGTGTCCACCCGGTCTACGCGACCTACACGATGGCAAAGCACTTCGAGGAGGCCGGCCGCACGCTGCTGCTCCCCCACCTCGAGGACGGCGAGGGCGCCATCGGCACCGCGGTGTCGGTCGAACACCTCGCGCCGAGCTGGGTCGGCGACACCCTCCGTGTGACCGCCACCTTCGTCGACGTCCGCGACGGCCGGCTGACCGTCGAGTGCCGCGCCACCGACTCCTACGGACGCGACGTCGGGCGGGGCACGACCGTCCAGGCCGTCCTGCCCGCCCGCGTCATCGAGGCCCGGACCGGCGAGGAGGCCCGCCGGAGCAGGGGGCGCTGACCGGTCAGCCCGCGTCGGTCGCGACGGGCTCCGCGGCGAACATGGTCACCAGCTCCATGGCGCCCCAGGACGCGAGGTCCTCTCCCGACGCCTTCCACTCCGGCGACCGCATCCCGGCCTTCATGGCCTCGGGCGACTCGAAGACCAGCTCCGCCAGCAGGTGGTAGCCGGGCCCGCCCACGTACTGCCGGGTCACCCGGTGCACCCGGTTGTCGACGAGGCCCGGGGTCTTGGCGACCAGCGGCACGTGGGTGCCGAAGTAGTGGCTCTCGAAGTCGGCGGGGTCCTCGGGCGTGCGGTACAGGGCGAAGTAGCTCACGGTCATGCGTACAGAACTACCGGACGCCGGCTCCCCGCGGGAGTCAGCGCGCGCGGCGGTACGTGAGGTGGAAGTCGGTGCGCCACTCCCCGCCGTCGTCGGACATCTCCCACCGCCCGTCGATCGTGTCGCCGTCCGCGCTGAACGTGCCGACGTAGCGCTGGGAGAAGTCCAGCGGGCTGAAGTCCGCGGTCCGGCGGAGCAGCGTCCACTCCCGCCCGTCGAACGTCATCTCGTACGTCCGCACCACCCCGCGGGAGTCGAAGTAGTGCTGCGTCCAGCCGGTCCCGTCGGCGGCCGGGGCGAAGATCGCGTGCACGCTCGGGGCGGCGGGGTGGTCGTTGTCGGCCCGCTGCAGCACGAAGGAGCGGCCCAGCAGCCACTCGAACGTCGTCCGCCCGGTGCCGGACCAGTCGCCCCGCGGCGAGGCCGCCTCGACGTCCCAGGTGCCGACCAGCGGCTCGAGTGCGGATGCGTCGTCCGGCATCAGGTCCCCCTTCAGGACAGGGCGAACGAGTGGTGCTCGTGGGTGACGGTCCACCGGTCGCCGTCCTTGCGCAGCCCGACGGTGAGCCGGAGCCGGCGCTCGGGCACTTGCGCGAACTCCGCGTCGGTCCCGCACCGGAGCAGGGCGTGCGCGAAGGCGACGTCCGCGCCGGCGGTGACGTCCAGCGACTCGATGTCGAACACCGCCCCCTGCCGCTGCCACTCGAAGAAGGGCGGCCAGGTCTCCCGATAGGCGTCGATGCCACGGACGCCTTCCTGCGGCGGCGGCACGTCGAACATGACGATGTCCGCCGCGTGCCGGTCGAGCACGGTGGCCAGGTCGCCCGCGTGCACAGCCCGCGCCCACCCCTCGATCAGGCCCCGGATCTCGCTCTCGTCGTCCACCTGCCTCACCGGCTCCTGTACAGGCGCGTGGTGATCGGCAGGAAGACCAGCGCGAGGACGGCGGCCACGACCAGCGAGATGACGATCGCCTCGGTGTCCGGGGAACCCTCCATCAGCGACCGCGACGCCGTGGCGAGGATGGAGATCGGGTTGACCTCGACGAACGCCTCGAGCGGACCGGGCAGCGTGCTCGGCGGGACGAAGATGTTGGACAGGAACGTCAGCGGGAACAGGGCCAGGAACCCCCCGTTGAGGACGGCGGTCGGCGAGCGGAGCACCAGCCCGACCACGGTGAACACCCACGAGAGCCCGAACGAGAAGACGACGACCAGGGCCAGCGCGGCCAGCGTTCCAGGTGCGCCGCCCTCAGGCCGGTAGCCGAGGGCGACCCCCACGAGGATGATCACGGTGCCGGCGATCACGTAGCGGACGCTGTCGCCGAGGAGCGACCCGAGCAAGGGTGCCGGCCGCCAGATGGGGAGCGAGCGGAAGCGGTCGACGACGCCCTTCGTGAGGTCGGTGTTCAACGCGACCCCGGAGTAGACGGTCGTGAACAGCACCGACATGACGAGGATGCCCGGGAGGATGTACTGCAGGTAGGCGCTGGTGGAGCCGGCCACCGCGCCGCCGAAGAGGTACGTGAACATCACCACGAACATGACCGGTGTGATGGTCACGTCGATCAGCTGCTCGGGGACGTGCTTGATCTTCAGGATCCCCCGCCAGCCGAAGGTCAGCGCGGTCGACAGCGCACTCGGTCGCGGGGGCCGTGCCGTCGAGGCGATCGCCCGGCGCACGGCGGCGGTGTCGGCGGTCCCGCTGATCGGGGCGGTGGTGGTCATGACGTCTTCTCCTCGACCTGCTGCTCTGCGTCTCCGGAGACCTGGTCCTCGGCCATGTGTCCGGTCAGCGCCAGGAAGACCTCGTCGAGACTGGGCTGTCCGAGGGAGAACTCGGCGATGCCGATGCCTGCCCGGGCGAGCTCCCCCACGCCGGTGGCCGCGCGCTCCGGATCCGCGCAGGCCGACGACAGGGCGGCCGGATCGGGCTCGAGGGTGACGGCGCCGACGGCCCGTTGCAGGATCTGCGCTGCCTCCGGGCGGCGCTCGGCCCCGAGGAGCCGGACGTGCAGCGCCCCGGTGCCCACCGACGCCTTCAGCTGGCCGGGCGTCCCCTCGGCGATGACGCGGCCGCGGTCGATCACGGCGATGCCGTCCGCGAGCTGGTCGGCCTCCTCGAGGTACTGGGTGCAGAGCAGGATCGTCGTCCCGCCGGCCACCAGCGCCCGCGCGATCTCCCACACCTGGTTGCGCGAGCGCGGGTCCAGGCCGGTCGTGGGTTCGTCCAGGAACATGACCCGCGGGGTGACGACGATGCTCGCCGCGATGTCCAGGCGGCGCCGCATGCCACCGGAATAGTGCTTGACCAGCCGGCCGGATGCCTCGGCGATGCCGAAGGCGTCGAGCAGCTCGTCGGCCCGCGCCTTCGCCGGGGCCCGGCCGAGCCCGAGGAGCCTGCCGAGCAGGATCAGGTTCTCCCGGCCGGTCAGCTCCTCGTCGACCGACGCGAGCTGCCCGGTGAGGCTGACGGCGCTGCGCACGGCGTCGCCGTCGGACACGATGTCGTGCCCCAGCACCCGCGCGCTGCCGCCGTCCGGAGGGATCAGGGTGGCGAGCATCCGGATCACCGTGGTCTTGCCGGCGCCGTTGGGCCCGAGGACGCCGTAGATGGCGCCCTCCGGCACGGCCAGATCGATGCCGTCGACGGCGCGGGTCGCCCCGAAGGACTTGGCGAGTCCCGTCGCCTCGATCGCGAGTGGTGCCCCAGTCGTCATCGGTCTCCCGCCCGTCCGCCGGCTGCGTCCTCCGATGTTGAGACGCACTGTGGGCCGGAAACTGATCGGGCGCCAGCGACTTTCGCCCCCGGCGGTCAGGTCCGGGGGCGGCCGGTCTTGTCGGCGTACATCCCCAGGTCCGCCGCGTGCAGCAGGGTCGCGGAGTCCGCACCGTCGTCCGGGCCGAGGGCCACGCCGAGGCTCACCCCGATCCCCGTCGTCCCCAGGTCGCGCTCGAGCGTCGCGCGGAGCTCCTCGGCGACCTGCGCGCACTGCTCGCGGTCGGCCACCCCGACCAGGACGACGCAGAACTCGTCGCCGGCCAGGCGGGCCACGAGGTCCTCGGTCCGCGTCGCCGCGCGCAGGTGCCGGGCCAGCTCGACGAGCAGGGCGTCGCCCGCCTCGTGCCCCTGCTCGTCGTTGACCCGCTTGAACCCGTCGAGGTCCAGGAACGCCAGGCCCACGTGCCCGCCCTGCCGGCGCACCCGTGCCAGCTCCTGGTCGAGACGCTGGACGAGCGCGAGCCGGTTGGGCAGTCCGGTCAGCGCGTCGGTCCGCGCCTGCTCCTCCACCTGCCGGTGCAGCCGGGCGTTGTCCAGGGCACGGCGGGCGGCCGTCGACAGGCCGTCGAGCACCCGCTGCTCGGCCGGGACCCCGACCTGGGCGACGTCGCTGCGCGCGACCAGCCACAGCCCGTCGTCCCCGACCGGCACGCCGACCTGCTGCGCACCCGGCGCTCCCTCCTGCAGGGTCACCCCGCTCCGCGGCAGCAGCCGGGTGGCGTGGGCATGCAGGGTCTCGATCACCTCGTCGGGCCGCAGCGACAGGTGCAGGTCCCGGGTGGCCTCGGCGAGGTCGTCCAGCAGGTCCCGCTCCGCGGCGAGCCGGGCCTGGCGCCGGCTCAGGATGCTCAGGACGAGCAGGAGCGGCAGCAGCCGCCAGCCGCCGACCCCGTCGGACAGGAACAGCGGCGCGAGGACGACGCCCAGCGCCGTGCCGGCCAGCTCGACCAGGGCGAGCTGGCGGAGCCCCCTTCCGAAGCCGGGGAGAAGCCGACCCCGATCCAGGCTCAGCACGACGACCACCTGACCGTGGCTCACCGTGCCGAACACGACCGCCGCAGCCGCAGCCGCAGCCAGCGTGGGCAGTCCGCGGGCCTGCAGCGCGGCCGCCGCCGCTCCCCCGGCGGCGGCGGCGGTGACCGACGAGACCGCGTTGAAGACCCGGTTGATCCCGCTCGTCGACAGGGACAGCACGAGACCGAGGGCGGCCGCACTGCAGACCAGCGCGGCCGCGGCGGGCGGGAGAACGGTGAACGCCAGCACGGCCGCGGTCTCGCCGAACGTCATGTGCGCCGCGTGCGACCGTCGGCCCACGGTCATCGGCGAGAACAGCAGCAGGACGACGGCCGCCGTGACCACTGCGACGTCGAGGGGCTCCTGTCTCAGGACGCCGCCCGAGCGGACGGCCATGACGACGAGGGCCACCAGGGCCAGGAGCGCCAGCGCCTGCACGAAGCGGCGCGCCCGACCCTGCACTCGGCTCCTGCTTCCTCGGCTGGGACCGTTCTGTCGACCGGCTGGTCGACCCGGAGATTAGTGGTTACCGGCCCGACCGGTACCGCAACCCCGGCGAGGCGGTGGACGGCGACCGGCGCCGAGGCCCGGAGGGAGCCTCGGCGCCGGGTGGCGGAGGTGGATCAGGCGCGGGCGCGCGTCCCGGCGGGCCGGCTGTAGATGCCGATGAGGACCAGGGCGGCGCTGATGAAGACCAGGTTCTTCACGACGAACTCGCCGTCCGCGGTCAGCTCGAGGAAGTTCGAGCCCCACATCAGCTCCGACGCCGTGACGAAGGTCAGGAAGGTGCCGGCGAGGTGACCGGCGAGGACCAGCAGCGTGATCCGGGGCAGCACGCCGATCGCCAGCACCAGGCCGACGAGGACCTCGACGGCGCCCAGGGCAGGGACGGCGAGGTCCGCGTCGACGAACGGCAGTGTCTGCGCGATCAGCTCGTGCACCGGGCTCACGCCGGCGATCTTCAGCGCGCCGAACCAGACGAACACCGCCGCCAGCGCCAGTCGGAGCAGCGTCGGGGCGACGCGCTGGTTGATCTCGACGGCGCGGTCCACCACGGCCGCGCCGGGCAGCCGCCTGGCCGGCACGGGGACAGGGGCGTCCTGCACCGCCGTGGGTCGCGTCATCAGGGCCGTCGACTGGGGCATCTCGACCATGGTCATCTCCTCTCGATCGGGGGGCCGCACCAGGTGTGCGACCGTCGATGGAAGGAGAGACGAGCCGGGCCCGGGATACGCCCGGTAGGAGAATTCAGCTGCGGACGGCCCGCACCAGCCCGCGCACCCCCCGGAAGGTCCCCCAGGCACTGGCCACCCACGGGCCGGCGACGATGACGGGATCGAGCCACTGGTGGGTGAGGTCGGTCCGCTTCTGTCCGACACGCGACGAGAAGCCGGAATGGGTGAACTCGCTCCGCACACCGGTCTCGGTGATCGGGTTGTCCGGGCGCGCCGTGGCGAACGACGCCAGATGGTGCTCCCAGGCGTCGACCCGGTCGGCCAGGATCAGCAGCAACCAGTGCGCCGCGCGGCCCTCGCTGTACTTCGCGTAGGAGTAGCGGCGGATCACCCCTGAGAGGCCCTTCGGCGGCTGGGCGGTGCCGAAGACGGGCGTCACGAACGCGTGCTCGATGGACCGCTCGCGGGGCCACTTCTCAGGCTGGCGCTCCGGGAACTGCCAGTGGGCGCCGCTGAGGTCCTCCTGGAAGCGCAGCTTCGGGTACGACGGCCTGTCGTTCGGGTCCAGGTCCGCGCCCCAGCCCGGGATGCGCGCGCGCAGCTGCTCGGCGGTCTCGCGCGGCTTCCGGTCGTCGGGCGTGTAGGCGGTGGGGATGCGGGCGTCGGTCATGGTCGGTTCCCCCTCAGGCCGCGCTCGGCACGACGAGCGGCTTGATGATGCCGTCGAGCTTCGCGGAGAAGGCGTGGTACCCGTCGGCGATGTGCTCCAGCGGGAACCGGTGGGTCACCATGTCGCGCGGGGTGATGAATCCGTTCTTGACGTGCTCGAACAGCCGCGGCCACTGCCGCTTGACCGGCGCCTGGTTCATCCGCAGCGTCAGCCCCTTGTTCATGGCGTCGCCGAACTTGACGGCGCTGAAGATCGGCCCGTAGGCACCCATCACGGAGATGGTGGCGCCCTTGCGGACGCTGTCGATGGCCCAGTTCAGCGCGACCGGTGAGCCGCCCTGCAGCTTGAGCTTCGCCGAGGTCACGTGCTGCAGCAGGTTGCCGTCGGCTTCGGCGCCGACACAGTCGATGGCGACGTCGGCCCCGAGGAAGTCCGTCGTCCGCTTCAGTTCCACGACGACGTCGTCGTACTCCGTGAAGTTCATCGTCTCGGCGTGCGCGAAGGTGCGCGCCTTCTCCAGCCGGTGGTCCAGGTGGTCGATGACGATCACCCGCCCGGCCCCCATGAGCCACGACGACTGGGCGGCGACCAGCCCGACCGGCCCGGCACCGAAGACCACGACGGTGTCGCCCTCCGCGATGTCGCCCAGTTGCGCCCCGAAGTAGCCCGTGGCCGTGGCGTCGGTCAGCAGGACGGCGTCCTCGTCGTGCATCCAGTCGGGGATCTTGGCCGGCCCGACGTCGGCGAACGGCACCCGGACGTACTCGGCCTGAGCGCCGTCGTACCCGCCGGTCGTGTGCGAGTACCCGTAGATGCCGCCGACCGCCGTCGCGTTGGGGTTGACGTTGTGGCAGTTGGAGTAGAGGCCGCGGGCGCAGTACCAGCAGGACCCGCAGAAGATGTTGAACGGCACCATCACCCGATCGCCCACCTGCAGGTTCTGCACCGATGAGCCGACCTGGTCCACCACGCCGATGAACTCGTGGCCGAACGTGTGACCGATCCGGGTGTCCGGCATCATGCCGTGGTAGAGGTGCAGGTCGGAGCCGCAGATGGCGGCAAGGGTGACCCGCACGATCGCGTCGTTGGGATGTTCGATGGCCGGGATGTCCTTCTCCTCGACCCTGACCTTGTACGGCCCTCGGTAGACCATCGCCCGCATGGGCACTCCTCGAGAAGCATGCCGCCGGACCGGCGGAAGTCGTCGCGTCCGGGCTGCTTCGAGACGCCGCCCCCCGACTCTCTCTCTCCGCGTCGAGATCGGCCACTCGACCGCCGATGTCTGGCACGTCAGCGACCGCGGGACGACGATGCGGCGATGACCGCCTCGCGCAACTCCGTGCTGTCGCTCTGGTCGACCGAGTCGGTCCTCTGCATCGGGTGCCAGGGCTCGGCCCTGTCCATCGGCAGCGTCGGCTCGGCGCTGTCGGTCGGCAGCGTCGGCTCGTTCGCCTCCGTCCTCTCGGTCGGCTCCGCGCTGTCGATCGGGTCGGCGCTGTCCTGGCTCTCGATGGGGTCGGTCCTCTCCGACCGGTCCTACGGCGGGGTCCTCGCCTCCCGCCACCGCCGGGCAGGCGCCGCCGGCCTGCTCACCCTGCTCGCCCTCGCCGTCACGTCCCGAGGGCGACCGAACCGCCGAGGACGACGAGGCTGACCGAGAAGCAGGCCTGCGACCAGCGGACGACGACCGGCCGCTGCAGCCAGCGGACGGCGGCGTGCGCCATCCAGGTCAGGGTGAGCAGCCAGGCCAGTGCCACGGCGACGTCGATGGCGCAGAGCAGCAGTGACCAGCCGAGCGGCGACTGTCCCGCCGGGATGAACTGCGGCACGACGGCGACGTAGAAGAGCCCGATCTTCGGGTTCAGCAGGTCGCTCATCAGCCCGGCGGTGAAGGCCGGGCGCAGGCTGGGCGCACCCCCGCCGGCCGGCACGGCAACCGGGGCCGCGCGCCGGAGGGCGCCGGTCACCACGGGGACGACGCCCAGCACGACGAGGTACGCGGCACCGGCGAGCCGGATGGTGTCGTACGCCGCGTCCGACCGGGACACGACGGCGGCCAGTCCGACGGCAGTGGCGGCGCCCCAGGTCAGTGCGCCCGCCGCCGCCCCGAAGGCGGTCGCCGCTCCGGAACGGGGACCGCCCCGGAGGGCACTGCCCAGGACGAGGACGTCGTCCGGTCCGGGTGTCAGTGACAGCACGACCGTGAGGACCAGGAAAGCCGGCAGCCCGTCCATCGCACACCTCGTCCCGTAGGGCCTGCCGGGACGAGGAGCAGCGACGGGGCTCGGATGCGTCGAGGTCGGCCGGGCGGCGCGGCGCTCGCCGGGCCCGGCCGGAGCCGCTGCGGAGAGTGAGCGTGCGGTCAGTCGACCCGGTAGCGCAGGTGCGTGACGTTCGGGGCGTCGACCACCCTGATGGGGGCCAGGCGTGCGGCCGCCCCGGTGCGCTCGAACAGCGGCACCCCGTCGCCGAGCAGGACCGGGACGACGTGCAGCTGCACCTCGTCGACGAGGCCGGCAGCCAGCGCCTGGCGGGCGATGTCCGCGCCGCCGCCGATCGTGGCGAACCGGTCGCCGGCCGCGTCCCGGGCGCGCTGCACCGCCTCGCGGACACCCTCGGTCACGAAGACGAACTCGACCGGCCCGGCCGGGGCGGGCCGCGGCGGCCGGTGGGTGACCACGACGTGGGGGACGTCGTAGGGCGTCTCGTCCCAGCCCTGGGCGTCGTCGGCCGTGCCGTAGGCGCCGCGGCCGATCACGATCGACCCGGTCGTCGCCACCAGCTCGGCGACCACCGGCCGGCTGGCGTCGGAGGGATCGAAGTACCAGTCGTAGAGGCCACCGTCGGCCCCGCCGGGCCCGCAGATCAGCCCGTCGAGCGAGATCGCCATGTCGAGCAGCACACCGGCCACCCGCACCTCCCCCGTGGTCGGCCGGGACGGACTACTGGACGGCGCTGTCCGGCGGCGGGAGCTGGTAGGTCAGCTGCTCGTCCACCGAGGCCACACCCTCGACACCGGTGAGCGCCGGACGGCTGTCGGCCGGCGCCGAGCCGGTGATGATGCCGAGCCCGTCCAGCACCTGGTCGACCTGCATGCCCTGGGCACGGAGCGCCTGCGCGACGTCGTCGATCGCCGTCAGGTGCCCGTCGTCGACGGTCACACTCAGCTGCACCATGCCCCGGACGTTACGCCCGGACCGGCCTCACTGGGGAGCCAGCGCGAGCCCGCTGCCGACGTCCAGCGAGGGCTGGAGGAGCCGCTCGCTCTCCGTGCAGAGGGTCGCCCAGAGCTCCAGGCCCCGGCGGCCGGTCGCCTCGGCCCAGAGTGCGGCCAGCCCCGCCACGTGGGGAGTGGCCATGCTGGTCCCGCTGATGGTGCGGTAGCGGGTGGGCATCGGCCACGACGAGTAGACCTGCCAGCCGGGACCGGCGATGTCGACCTGCCCACCGCGCGCGGGCAGGCTCCGGGCGGAGAAGTAGGCCATGCCCAGCTGCATGTCCAGCGCCCCGACCGCCATGATCTCGACGCTGTTGGCCGGCGCGCCCACGAAGCCGAAGTTCCCCGCGCGGCGATCGGCGTTGTTGCCGGCCGCGGCGATGATCAGCGAGCCCCGCTGCAGCGCACGGGCGCCGGCCGCCGAGTACGGCGGGTGGGCCTGCTGCACGTTGGCGCCCAGCGACATGGAGATGACCGGGCAGCGGTTGGTCACCGCCCAGTTGATGCCGGCGAGGATCCCGGCGTCCGAGCCGCTGCCGCTGTTGCTGAGCACCTTGCCGGCGAAGATGTCGGCCTCGTAGGCGACGCCGTAGCGGGGGCCGGTGGACGGCGTCCGCGGTCCGCACGAGGTACCGATGCAGTGGGTGCCGTGGCCGTGGCCGTCCTGCGCCTGCTCGCCCTGCACGAACGACTGCGCGGTCACGTTCCGGCCGGCGAAGTCGGGATGCCCCAGGTCGAACCCGGTGTCGAGGACGGCCACCTTGATCCCGCGCCCGGACCGTGGCGTCGACAACGCCTTCGTCGCCTGGATGCCCCACGTCGCCTGGGGCGTGTCCGCGAACAGGGCGCTCCCGGGAGGGGCCGCGACCTGGGCCGTGCCGGAGCCGTCGGGCTGGAGGAGGCGGCCGGCGAGATCGTTCACGCCGTCCCGGTAGGCCTGGGCGTACCCCTCGACGTCCCGGTGGAGGACGTGGTGCACCAGTTCCGGGGAGACCGACAGGACCGGCCGGCTCTCCGCGACCGCCGCCTGCAGCGCCCCCATCTGTCCGACGTCGGCCGACACGACCGCGATGCCGAGTTCGGCGAAGACCGTCGCCTGGGCGTCCTGCAGGGCATCCGGCGAGACCTCTCCCCCGGAGAAGTCTCGCGAGTCCGCGACGCTGGAGATGCCGGCGTGCTCCCAGTTGATGGACGGCTCGTCGTCGCCCTGGGCGAAGACGACGATCTGGCGGCCGGTGGTCTCCGGTGGCGGACCGGACCACGCCCGCCCGTCGGACGGTCCGGCCGTTGCTTCGAATCGCGGATCGATCACTGCTCCCCCTCGAGACGGAACCCGGGCTGCGGGAGGGCGACTGTGCCCCGTGCCTCCGACAATCTGCGGGCGTTCGCGGGAGGAAGGGTGTTCCGGTGCAGGTCAGCGCACCAGGGGCCGCGCCGCCGTCCGGAACTCCCCCACCCTGCGGCGGCGTTCCGTCACCGACCGTCAACCGTCGGCGACCGCCCGGACCTACCCATGGCGGAAGGCTCCCCGCCGTCCCGGTAGGAAGGGGCCATGACCGCGTCCCCGTACTCCCTCGCCGATCTCGATGCGGAAGAGGAGGAGTTGCAGTTCGGCAGCTTCACCAACGACGACGCCTGGGAGCTGGGCTCCGCCCTCGTGAGCGCCGCACGTGCGACCGCCGCACCCGTCGCCATCGAGATCAGCCGGAACCACTCCCGGCTGTTCTACGCCGCACTGACCGGGGCGACGCCGGACAACGCCTCGTGGATCGAGCGCAAGACGCGGGTGGTCAACCGCTTCGGCCACAGCTCGCTGCACGTCCGCCAGGCGTTCGTGGAGCGCGGGACGACGTTTGAGGAGGCGCTGGGCCTCGACCCCGCGTTGTACGCCGCGCACGGCGGGGCCTTCCCCGTCCTCGTCCGCTCGGTGGGGCAGGTCGGCGTGGTCGTGGTGTCGGGACTTCCCCAGATCGACGACCACCGGATGGTCGTCGGCGCCCTGCGCGCGTTCATGGCGCGCCACGGCGAGTAACCCGCTCCCTTCTGGGTCGGCGCGAAGAAAACGGACCTGCACGGTCTCCCCACCTGATATGACCTTGCGTCACATCAACGGGGGAGCCGGATCATGCTGGAAAGCATCAAGAAGGCGGTCACGGGAGACGCCACCACGGATGTCATCAAGTCCGGGACCCTGCTGACGACGCGTGGCCTCGGCGTGGTGGCCGTCGGCCTCATCGGTACGTTCTTGTTGCTCGACGAACTTGGCGGCACTGGCCCGTGGGCGTCGTTGGACACCTCTCAGAAGCTGCTGTTCGTACTCGGCTGCGGGGCGATATGGGCACTGGTCGCGGCAGCTGACGCGGTAGCCCGGGGCCTGGCCACCGCTGCCACGCAGCCGGTTCTCACGGCGATGCCGCCAGGCCTGGTCGCGGTGCGGACGACGGGTGTCGACTCGCCCGGCTGGGCTGTCGCCGCGATCCAGGTCCCACGGGTGGCCGGCGACGAGAAACCGAAGTTCCTCGTCATCAAGGCGAACGCACATGAATGGGTGAGCGCCGACGATCTGGATTTCTCGTGACCGCCGATCCCTCCACCACGGAGGACATCGGCAACGACGCGAAGAACGGCCTCCTCGTCTACGTCCCCGGGATGGGATCGCCCCGGAACTCCGCCTTTCTCGACCGACTTCGCGCGGACCTGGGCCCGACGTGGCAGGTGCGGAAGTGGGAGCACGGACTGGTCCCGTGGGGTACCGACCGCATGGAGGACGTCGCCCGCCGGCTGGCCGTGCAGATTCGCACATGGGCCGGCGACAACGGCATCGGCGAACCCGTGGACCGGGTCGTCCTCGTGGGACACAGCGTGGGAGGGCTGCTCGTCCGGCAAGCGTTCCTGCTCGACGCCGACCGGATGAGGTCGGGCGAGGACAGGAAGCCGTACGCCTGGACGACGAAGGTCAGCCGGATCACCCTGCTCGCCGCGCCGAACGCCGGCTTCGACTCGCGGCGCCTACCACTGTGGCTGCGCATTCCCTTCTCGGTCGCGGCCGCAGTTCGGTCCCTGACCGTGGAACAGTTGCAGAAGGGTTCGGCCTTCATCACCGAACTACGCCTCCGATGGGTCGACGCCTTCCGCCGGACCGACTGGCCCCGGCCCGTCGTCGTCCAGGTGCTGGGCGACCACGACGACCTGGTCTTCGCCGAGGACAGCGTCGACATCGTGTACATGCACGGCGCGACCCAGATGGAGGTACCCGGCGCCAGGCATGGCGACCTGGCCGATCTCGACTCGGCCACCGATGTGGGCGAGCGGTTCGGGCTGCTGTGGTGTGCTCTCTTCGGATCGTTCGACAGCGGTCGCCTCGCCGCGCGAGACCCCCTACCCGGGCCTGCCTTCATGATCCTGCACGGAATACGGACCCGGAGCTACGCCGGATGGGTGGGCCAGCTCTCCGACGGACTCACCGCAGGACCGGGGCCTGCACCCGCAGTTTTCGCTCCCAGCTACGGCTTCTTCAGCGCCATCGACTTCGCCCTCCCGTTCAGCCGGAGCCGAAACCTGCGGCACTTCCTCCATTGGTACGGCCAGCTTCACGTCGAGTACGAGGAAAAGAGCTTCGCCGGC